>JANLTD010000660.1:0-2196 GCA_031362765.1 Acidobacteriota bacterium
TTGCGTTCCGTCACGAGCACGCCTTCGTCTTCGTCAAACGACATTTGCGGATTCAGAATCTCGTCTTGCAAGGCTTTCGCCGCCGGAATGATGCCGAGCTGTCCTTTCATCGCGCGTTTCATCAATTGTCCGGGAATGAGCATTCGATTGATCTCGTTGGTGCCTTCGAAAATACGGTTGATGCGCGAATCGCGATAGGCTTTTTCCGCCGGATAATCTGCCGAATACCCCGCGCCGCCATAGATTTGAACCATTTCGTCAACAACATAATCCAAGGCTTCCGAGCAAGCGACTTTGTTAATTGAAGATTCAACCGCGTATTCTTCGATCGAACGAAGTTTCTTTTCCCGATCGCCGCCGTCTTCGCCGATCAGTGCGTCAATCATTCCGACCGTTCGGTAAGTGATTGATTCGGCAACCCACACGCGGATTGCCATTTCCGCGATCTTGTGCTTCATCGCGCCGAAACTCGAGATCGGTTTGTTGAATTGATGGCGTTCGTTGGCGTAGCGAATCGCGTCGTGAACAGCCAATTTTGCGCCGCCCGTCACCGATGCGCCGAGTTTGAAACGTCCAACGTTCAAAATATTAAAAGCGATCTTCGCGCCGTCGCCGACTTCGCCGATCAGATTGCCGACGGGAATTCGCGCATCGGACAAGATCAGCGGCGTCGTCGAGGAAGATTTGATGCCCATTTTATGTTCTTCCGCGCCCGGACGGCAATTTTCGCTTTTTTCGACGACAAACGCCGAAAACTGTTTTTTCTCGCCGTCAACTTTCGCAAAAACGATAAAAACATCGGCAAATCCGCCGTTCGAAATCCACATTTTTTCGCCGTTCAAAATGTATTCCGTGCCGTCTTCGCTCAATTTCGCATTGCATTTCGCTCCCAGAGCGTCAGAACCTGAACCGGCTTCCGACAAACAATAAGCCGTCACGACTTCGCCCGAAACGATGCGCGGAATCCACGCTTTTTTCAATTCTTCCGAGCCGAAATAGAGAATCGGCAGCAATCCGATCGAAGTTTGCGCGCCAAAGGTTGTCCCGAAACCGCCGCCGCGTCCGACCGCTTCGGCGATGATCACACCCGAAACCTGGTCAAGTGCCGCGCCGCCGTATTCTTCCGGAATATTCGCCCCCAAAAGTCCGAGTTCGCCGGCTTCGTGCACAAGGCGGCGCGCCGTCGCCCAATCGTGTTTTTCCATCGCTTCGATGTTCGGGCGAACTTCATTGTCCACAAATTCGCGGATCGTCTCGCCGATCATCTTATGTTCTTCGGTAAAATCTTCGGGCGTGAACATTTCCGCCGCCGAGCGGTTTTCGATCAAAAACGCTCCGCCTTTAATAAAAGCTTTTTCCATCTGTGCATCCATATTGTTTTTCCTCTTTTTTAATTGAATTTGCTGACGATATTATAACTGAATGAATGTTCATTCAGCAAGAAAAATTATTGTTATTTTCTAAAAACTTAAATGTTTTTGTAAGAAATTATCCAGAAATTAAGAAATGGGACGCGGACGAACACGGATGCAAGCGGATTTTCGCGGATTAAATCTAAGTTTAAGAATCCGCCAAAATCAATCCGATCCGTGTTTGTCCGCGTCCCATTTCTTCTATCTTTTCTTTATAAAAAATTTTTTGCCCGGATATTTTACAGCGGAAATTCCCCGTAGAATATTCCGTAACCGGTTCCCGAATAATGCTGCCCGAATTCCGCCGGCGTTTGCTTGATAACGTGACGGAGCGCATTTTTATACTGCCAAACATCTTGTTCGATAAAAATTCCGATGTGTTTGCGGCGCACATTGGCGAGGGTTTTCGCCGTCAAATTAACATTTCCCGTTTTGGTCGTAAAGATAAATCCGTTTCGCAAATCCGCCGGTTTATCCGCCCAACGCCCGACGCGCCGGCAACGCGGAAAAACTTCCTGAACCCTGATATTCGCACTTATGCCGTGACTGCCGCGGCCGCTCATTCCGAAACAGGTCAGCCCGAAATTGAGCTGCGTGATGTGGCAGACAAAATGAGCGCAGTGATTATCGTTGTCATTGTGATATGCACAACCGCAAATCAGCGATATATGCTGGTCAACATAACCGTCCATTTCCCCCGCCGCCGGTATTCTCATAACTTTTCCTCCCTAAAGTTCTGGTAAATCATATAAAACCTGACACGATCACCAAATATTTTTTGCGC
>JANLTD010000689.1:0-1960 GCA_031362765.1 Acidobacteriota bacterium
AAAAAAGAGGAAATAATCGTTGAGCGGATAAAAGCGGAGATATATTCATCTGAGGTTTGTGAGAAATACAATGAGTCGTCGAAAAACGGCTTGGCCGTAAAAATATTTTGACTTAAGCCGCAAATTTTGCAATAGATAGGATGATGAGAAATTATAGCGTCGTGATTAGCATTATTATTGGGGGGGACAACGGCTAAAGTTGGATCGAGAATTCCGCTTGTGCCGCGAGTCCTAAGTCTTGACAGATTTAGGATTTTTCATTTGCGATTTGCAATTTGCGATTTGCGCGTTTTTCGACGATATAATGTTAAGATTTGATTTTTATCTTTCGGCGGCATTGGCAACTGACCGCTGACCACTGATCACTGAATTATGACTGAACCTTTAGAACTGAAAAAAACCGTTAATTTACCGAAAACCGATTTCGCGCAAAAGGCGAATCTCGGACAGGCCGAACCCGCACGTTTGAAAAAATGGTCTGATGCGCGACTTTACGAAGCGATTCAAACAGCGCGTCAGGGCGCGGAAAAATTTATCCTGCACGACGGACCGCCGTATGCCAACGCCGATATTCACATCGGCACCGCGCTTAATAAGATCTTAAAGGATTTCGTCGTTAAATCGCGTTCGATGATGGGTTTCGACGCGCCGTATGTGCCGGGCTACGATTGCCACGGACTGCCGATCGAAACACACGTCGAAAAGAAATTAACTGAAAAAGGCAAGAATAAAGCCGATCTGCCGGTCGCGACGTTTCGACGGATCTGCCGCGAACACGCTTCGACGGCGATGAATAATCAAACGCGCGATTTTTCGCGGCTCGGAATTCTTGGCGAATGGGAAAAGCCTTATCTGACGATGTCGAACGAATACGAATCGGAAACAGCGCGGCTCTTCGGTAAATTTCTAGAGCGCGGCTACGTTTATAAAGGTTTGCGTCCGGTCTATTGGTGCATTCACGACCAGACCGCGCTCGCCGAGGCAGAAGTCGAATACCGAATCCATAATTCACCTTCGATCTATGTAAAATTTCCGCTTGCGACCGATCCGGCGGAATTGGATGCCAACCTTGCGGGAAGAAAAGTCTCGCTCGTCATCTGGACGACGACACCGTGGACGATTCCGGCAAATTTGGGAATCGCGGTTCATCCTGATTTTGAATACGCGGCGATTGAACACAATGGCGAAGTTCTGATCGTCGCCTCGGAACTCGTCGCGTTTGTCATCGTTAAATGCGGAATCGGCGGCGAAAATGAAGACGGAATGCGCCAAATGCCGAAAGTGTTGGCGAAGTTCCCGGGTTCAAAGCTCGACCGGATGAAGGCGAAACATCCGTGGATTGACCGCGAATCGCTGATCATGAACGGCGACCACGTAACGATGGGCGGCGAAGCCGATGCCGAAACCGAGATGGACGTTTCCGAATCGCGCAATCGTGACGAAACAAGCAAAGCCGGCACGGGACTCGTTCACACCGCGCCCGGACACGGACACGACGACTATGTGATCGGCAAACAATACGGCTTGGAAATCTATTGTCCGGTTGATAACGCAGGACGTTTTGCGGAAGAAGTCGAACATTTTGCGGGCGAAAATATTTTCAAGGCGAATCCGCAGATCGTCGAGTTTATGCGCGAAACCGGTTCGCTCCTTTTTTCAGAAAACTACGAGCATCGTTATCCGCATTGCTGGCGATGTAAGAAACCGGTCATCTTTCGCGCGACGCCGCAATGGTTTATTTCGATGGATGAACAGGGTGAAAAATCGCTTCGTGCACAGGCTTTGCGCGAGGTCGAAAGCGTCAAATGGCACCCCGAGTGGGGAATGGGTCGAATGGCGAATATGATAAAGGGTCGTCCCGATTGGTGCGTTTCGCGTCAGCGTTCGTGGGGCGTACCGATTCCCGTTTTCTATTGCCAGAAATGCAATGAACCGGTTGCCGACGCAAAGATCGTCAATC
>JANLTD010000710.1:0-9834 GCA_031362765.1 Acidobacteriota bacterium
CATAAAATTACTCTCCTTGTTCAAAATAATGTGTGTTGTTTCAAAACAAAACTTACACATAATTTAGTACAGAGCAATTTACATACCTTTATAATT
Source organism: Acidobacteriota bacterium (assembly GCA_031362765.1). GTDB lineage: Bacteria > Acidobacteriota > Blastocatellia > Pyrinomonadales > Pyrinomonadaceae > JAFDVJ01. The sequence continues at coordinate 97 of JANLTD010000710.1, forward strand.
CGGACCGCCGCCGCCTTCCGGTGTCACCCAATTGATGATTTGATACGGATCGGCAACATCGCAGGTTTTACAATGAACACAGTTCGAAAAATTGACCTTCAATTCCTTGCGTTCGGTGGTCGTGTTAAATTCCATCTCATAAACCGCCGCCGGACAAAATCTCTGGCACGGATTGCCATATTCTTCGGCGCAGCGCGTCGCACAGATCTCGGTATCAAGCACGTGAAGATGCGAAGGCTGGTCTTCGTCGTGTGCCACGCCCGCGTGAAAAACGTCTGTGACTTTATCAAACGTCAACTCTTTATCGAATTTCAGATTTTCATAGCGCTTGCCGTTATTTGGGTATTCGGCAAGTTTTTCCATTCGTTCGTGTCCGGCAACGTGATGCTCTTTCGGCATAAATCCCCAGGCCAATCCGCCGGTTAAAAACTGTAAACCCGTATTGATTAATGCCGACCAACGACCTGATTGAAAAGCCGCGTGGAAATTGCGAACCGGATGAAGTTCGTCGTAAATCCAGCTCAGATTTACTTTTTCTTCAAAATGTTTGAGCGTCCTGGACGAAAAATCTTCGTGTTCAAATGCACTGACGATCGTTTCAGCGGCGAGCATTCCGGATTTCATCGCCGTATGAATTCCTTTGATCCGCTGCCCGTTCAAAAATGAAGCGCAATCACCGACAAGCAAAACACCGTCCGCAAAAAGCTTCGGCATCGTCCAGTATCCGCCTGCATTGATGGTTTTTGCGCCATATTTGATCATTTTTCCGCCCGCCAGAACTTCGGCGACCTTCGGATGAGTTTTGAATTTCTGAAATTCGGCATGTGGATCAATATTCGGGTCTTTGTAATCCAAACCGGTGACATAACCGATTGAAACGACATTATTTTTCATACCGTAGATCCAACCGCCGCCGTATGTTTCAGTATCCGAGGGAAATCCGAGCGTGTGAACCACTTTTCCCTCGTCGAAATTCCCCGCCGGAACTTCCCATAGTTCTTTGATTCCGAGGCTGAACACCTGAACTTCTTTACCAACATCTAAACCAAGTCTTTGAACAAGCTGTTTTGCAAGCGAACCGCGTGAACCCTCGCCCAAAACCGTGACTTTGGCGATCAAATCAACTCCCGCTTCAAAATTCCCTTTCGGTTTACCATCTTTGTCAATCCCCTTATCTCCGGTCCGAATACCGATAACTTGATCGTTTTCACCGTAAAGAACTTCGGATGCAGGAAATTCGGGAAAAATGTTGATTCCGGCTTCTTCGCATTTTTCGCCGAGCCATTCACAGACTTTGCTGAGCGAAACAATATATTTCCCTTTGTTTTTAAGCGGCGGCGGGACGATCGGCGCATTTATTCCTCGTGATTCGGTCAGATACCAAAAAGCATCTGTCGTGACGGCCGAATCAACCGGACAGCCTTGTTCGAGAAAATCGGGCATCAATTCGCGGATCGCAATCGGATCCATCACCGCTCCCGACAAAATATGTGCGCCGACAAACGAGCCTTTTTCGACAATCGCAATTTCCAGATCACCGATCTTACGGCCTTTTTTGACACCTTTTTCGATAAATTCGTCGTGTTCGGCAATTTTTGCTTTGAGATGTAATGCCGCTGCCAGATTTGCCGGCCCTGCCCCGACAAATACTACGTCCATTTCCAATTGTTCGCGTTCAATCATAATTTCCTCTGTTAAAAATGAATGGTCATTCAGTTTTTGTAAGTATAACAATATTAAGCTGGCCGACCCAAACTCTAGTCTTTAGAATTTACAGTTTTTCAATTATAATCTAAGCCATCGATGTTTTTCCAAAAGCCTAAAACTTTTATTGCAATTCTAATTTTTGTAGCAATGTCATTTTCCTGCAGTACCAAAAATAAGGTGAACGAAAAACTAAGTTCTGAAATGCCGAAAAAAATCCTTTGGGCGTGGGAACGAGAGGAAGATCTGCGATTTTTAGACCCCGAAAAATTCGGCGTTGCATTTTTGGCACAATTATTGACCTTAAAACAAGATGAAGTCATTTTTACGCCGCGCCGGCAACCGCTTGAACTTCCGCCGAATATTTATCTGATCGCTGTCACACGGATTGAAACCGTCAGGCAAAACAGTAAACGCCCGTCGCTTTCCGACGAGCAGAAAAGAAAGATCGTCGCGCTCGTCAAAAAAACGCTGGGTTTGCCCAATGTGAAAGCAATTCAGATTGATTTTGATGTCGTTGTTTCGGAAAGAGCTTTTTATCGCGGTTTAATAAACGATCTGAAAAAAGAATTGCCGGAAAATACTCCGCTGACGATAACGTCGCTTGCCTCTTGGTGCGTCGGCGACAGTTGGTTCAACGATTTTCCGATTGACGAAGCGGTGCCGATGGCTTTTGTGATGGGCGCCGACGACAAATCAATTCGTGATTTTCTGGCAAAGGACAACGATTGGCGCGAACCGCTTTGCCGCGGAAGCTATGGCGTTTCAATTGACGAACCCTTAAATATCAAGTTCAAACCCGAGAGGCGCATCTATTACTTTAAGTCAAAGGCCTGGGATAAAAGTGATTTGGAGAAACTTTATTAGAAATTGTCCAAAAAAGCTTATGAAATAACCGTATTTTGAAAAAAAACAACCGGCAACTAAACGGAAAACCTATGACATCTATGTTGCGTGAGGATCAAACTTTTGCATTTAACCGATTATGAAAAATTCAATTCGTTTCTTTGTTTCAATCGTTTTAGTTTTTGTTTTTTTATTTGGCAGTTTGCCGAACGCAAATGCCTGCGGACCATTTATACTGGCGCCGATCTTTAGTTTGGAAACTCACGCCGATTTTCCTCTGATTGATTTTACAAACGGCAAAACCGGCATTGTTCCCGCTTCGTTCGGGCGAAACGGACTGTTTGTTTTTTATCGGCAAATCAATAATCTAAAACTCACAAGAGAAGAGCAAAAACAAATTGTCAATGCGATGGAATTACAGATCTTCTATCGTTCGCGAATTAACGACAAGTCAGACAGCAAGAGTTCAGGGCAAGAAACTTTTTCTGATCCGATTGAAAAATGGACGGCTGCCCGAGCCAAAGTCACCAACGAAAAACAAGATATAGAGACCGAAAAACAAATTGCCGACGGATATTACACTTTTTCGAATTGTCTGCCGGGTGCCTTTGAGAGTGCGGCGAAGACACTTGATGACAGAATCGTCAAATACGGAATAAACGAAAACGTCAAAGAATGGCTGAAAGGTCAGGACACGGTTTTTTCAAATTGCGAAAGCGAGAAAACCTTGCCTGCCGAGTTGGGCGAAAGTTCTCCGGATTGGCTTCGACGCGACCGCGCCTATCAAATCGGCGCGGCGCAGTTTTATATGGGAGATTTCCCGGCGGCGCGGGAAAAATTTGAAAAGATCGCCGCTGACGAAGATTCGGTTTGGAAATCGGCGGCAAAATTCGTTGCTGCGCGAACATTTATAAGACAAGCGAGCTTAGTCGAAGCACCGGATGAAGCGCAAGACAAAAAAGACAAACAGGAACTTCTGAAAAAAGCCGCCGATAAACTGCAAAATATTTTAGCTGACAATTCGATGAATGAATTTCGGGCGTCAGCTTTGCGGCTTCTTGGTTTGGTCAAATATCGAATGCTTCCGTCCGAACGCCAAAAAGAACTGGCCGAAGTGCTGGCGCGTCCGGCCGAAAATCAAAATATCTTTAATGATCTAACCGATTACACATTGCTTTTGAATTATGTTGTGGATCAGGCTGAAACAAAAGGCTCCGAAATTGATAGTCAGGAAGCCGAAAAGGCAGGCAAGGAATATGATTACAATTACGCTCTGAAGCTCCGCGATCTACCCGCGAATCAACGCGAAAACGATCTGACGGATTGGCTTTTCACGTATCAGGCCGCCGACGGATTTGGCCACGCGTTTGCAAAATGGAAGGAAACCGGCAAGCTGCAATGGTTTGTCGCGGCGATCACCAAAGCCGATGCAAAATCAGCCGAACGGGATGAACTTTTGACCGAAGCCGCGAAAATTCAAAACGGTACGCCGGCCTTTGCAACCGTTCGCTATCATCAGATCAGGCTATTGGTTGAACACGGAAAACGCGCCGAAGCGAAACAAAATTTTGACAATGCGATTGCCAACAATCTGAAAACATTTCCGGTTTCGACGCGGAACAAATTTTTGGCTCAAAGAATGATTTTAGCGGAAAACCTGACCGAGTTTCTTAAATACGCGCCTCGTAATGCGGCGATGTTTGATTGGGATGAAACCGGTCGAGAAGAAGGAACGAGCCTCAAAGATGATAAATATTTAGCGGCCTGGGAAAACCGCACAATGTTTGATATGGATGCGGTCGCTTTTCTGAATGAAAAAGTTCCGCTTTCCGTTTTGCGAGAAGCGGCGATCAGTCCGCAATTGCCCGCGCATTTGAAAAAGTTTTTTGTGATTGCGGTTTGGACACGCGCTTTTATGACAAAAAATCAAGCGATCGAACGCGAATTTACGCCTTTGATGTTGCGTTCTGCAAAAGAATTCACGCCTCTTTTTGCCAAATATTCGTCTGCCGCAAATCCAATCAATCGCGAAGCCGCCGCCTTGATCGCAGTTTTGCGTTATCCGGTCATCCAGCCCTTTGTTCCGGTCGGATACGGACGCGAAGATTCGTCTCCAACCGAGATTGACAGCATCCGTGGAAACTGGTGGTGTACCGAAAATGAGGAAACCAAAACCGATGACAAATACGATAATTACAATTTCGAATATCCGTCGGTCTATCCGGAATTTCTGACCACCGCGCAGAAAACCGACGCTCAACGCGAACAGCAGCAAATAATTTCTTTCGGAGACGCTCCGACATTTTTAACAAAGCGGGCGGTTGAATTTGCCAACAAAAATCCTAAACATTCGCAAACACCAGAAATCCTGCATCTCGCCGTTCGTTCAACGCGCTATGGATGCACGGACGCTGAAACTGTTAAATTATCCAATCAGGCTTTCGACATTTTGCACAAAAGTTATCCGAATTCGGTTTGGACAAAACAAACTCCATATTGGTTCGGTCAATAAAATATAAGGCGAATTTTACAAAATCTGCAAAAATATGAAATACACAATCCGCTGTTTCGTTTCAACAATCCTCGTTCTGGCATTTATTTCCAATGCTTTGCCGTGCGGGCCGTCATATATTTCGCCGATCTTTGAATATGAACACGCGCCCGAAAATCCATACGAGAATTTCGCGGCCGGCAAGCTCGGTATTTTGAAGCCGACGCAAAGACGGATCGTTTTAATTGCCGCCTATCGATACTTAAACGGCGGCGGTTTTTCGCAACCCGAGCAGAAAGCCCTGGTTGATGTTTGGAACGCGGAATTTAAAAACCAAACTTACGAAGAGGACGACATCAGCGAAACCGTCAAAAATTGGGTTGAAAAACGTAAATCGATCATGGGCAAAGAAGAAAAACCGCTCGATATTTACCTCGAACGCGAATACGGCGGCTATGATTTCTTCCCGAACTGCACGAAAAATGCCTTTGAAACCGCGATGAAAACCCTTTCCGACAGAATCGCTTCGCACGGTTCAGAAGACAAAAATGTCAAAGATTGGGTCAAAGCGCAGGATAAAGTTTTTGAAAATTGCGCAAGCGGAAAAGCGACGCCCGAAGCGCCCGACGAAACAATGCCCGAATGGCTCCGGAAAGACCGCGCTTATCAAATAGCGGCGTCCGACTTTTATTCGTTGGATTTTGAATCGGCGCGACGCCGGTTTGCCGATATAGCGCAGGATTACAATTCGCCGTGGCAGGAAACGGCGGAATATCTCGTCGGCCGAACATTGATCCGCGAAGCGAGTTTAAGCAAAGACCGTGAAAAATCAAAGGATCTATACACCGAAGCCGAGCAGAATTTATCGCTCGTTGCGACCAAAAGCGGAAAGTTCGCCGATTCGGCTGAAAGAATGATCGGATTGATAAAATACCGGCTGCGCCCGAAGGAACGTGTCCGGGAACTCGCGCAAACCATCGCCATTCAGGGCGGAGCAAATTTTCGACAGGATTTGATCGATTATAATTGGCTGCTTGATAAATTCGAGAAAGAATCTGTCGAGGCCGAAGAAAGGCGAGTTGAAGAAGTAAAGCAACGCGAAATTGAAGCAAATTCAAACGTTTCAGCCCCAACGCCGATCCCGACGCCGGCGGATGTATTTAAAGACAAAACGGATGATCTTCCGCACAATGAAGGCGATTTGAAGATCTCAATTTTCTCGGACGATTATCAGAAAAACTGGACATTTTTCGTCAGTCCGGGTGCGACCGACGCTGAGGTGATCGCGAAAGCCGAAACTCTCGTCGGCAAAGCTTTGACCGACAAAATGAAGCAGCAAGTCCGCGATGCGCGAAAAGAGGCTTATTTGGGGCGTTTTGACGGTAATGCGGGCGGTGAATATGAGGGCGGTTATACCGGTTCAGATAAACTTTCGCTTTCGATCCTGCCCGATCATTTACGCCTTGACGAGTTATCGAACTGGCTCTTCACGTTTCAAATCAATAATACCGAGGCATATCTTTACGCGCTCTCGCAATTTCGTCAGACAAAATCCGATCTGTGGCTGCTGACGGCGATCTCAAAAGCCGAGACGAATTCGACCGAATTAGATCGTCTTCTCGAAGCTGCTGAAAAAATTGACCGGTCATCAGTAGCTTATCCGACAATCGCATATCACAAAGCGCGGATTCTGATCGAACAACGCAAAACGCCGGAAGCACGGAAATTACTCGATGATATTTTGAACTCGACGATTGAATTGCCGATTTCGACGCGCAACAAGTTTCTTGAACAACGGTCGAAACTTTCTGAAACGCTCAACGATTTTCTCAAATTCGCGCAACTTACGCCGTTTGCCTATGATATGGACGGCGAAAGCGGCACGATTGACTATTTTATCAAACAATCAAAATCCTATTACGACCCGAAATATGAAACCAAAACCCGCGAAGAATATGACAAAGAAGTCGAGGAACGATTTTCCGCCGAAAAGATGTGGGAAGGTCGGACAATGTTCAATTTTCAAACGATCGAATTGATGAATCAGCATTTTCCGCTGAGCGTCCTGCTCGAAGCCGAAAAATCGCCCGCACTGCCCGATTATCTGCGCGAGCGGTTTGCGATCGCAATTTGGACACGCGCTATCTTGCTGAATGATTTTGCAACGGTTCAAAAAATCGCCCCGGAAGTCATCAAATTTCATCCCGAATTAAAAGATTTGACGGACAAGATGTTTTTCGCAAAAACTGCGGTTGCCCGACAACGCGCCGGGTATTATTTGATGTTAAAAAATCCGTTGGTCAGTCCGTTTCTCGAAGACGGAATGGGAAAATCAGACAATGAATTCGGTAATTTTGACGCGAACGATTGGTGGTGCGCGCCGTATGATACCCAATCCGACGAAAATGGCAACGAAATCAAAGCAGATTTGCCGCCAAAACCGATGTTTCTGACCGCCGGCCAATCAGACGCGGCACAAGCCGAGCGCAAAAAACTTATCGCGATCGGCGACGCGCCAAAATTTTTGGGTGAGAAAGTTCTCGAATGGGCGCGGCTTGCGCCATTGGATAAACGCGTTCCCGAAAGTCTTTATAAAATGTGGGAAGCCAACGGCTGGACAAAATACGGCTGCGGCAACAACGAAGAACTCCGCAACCAAATCGGCGCGATTTTAAAGAAAAAATACCCGCAAAGCGAATGGACGCAGAAAATGATGGACGTAGAAAAGGAACAAAATTAATTATTGTGATATTCGCTTAGGAACATGTAAAAAATAACTTATAACGATACAATAATAGCAACTTAGGATTGTGTAAAAAATAACTTATAACACTAAAAAGAAACCTAAATCGTTTAGTGGTCGCTCTCAAGACCGCGTTGCCCGGCGGTCACCGCACCGAGCATCTAAACGATCGTTATAAGTTATTTTTTACATGTTCCTTAATTAATTCCTCAAACATTTTTGTCGGCGAATTTATGTTTGAACTTTTTCTGAAAATAACGCAGTATTGCGGTATTTTCAAACTCATTCAAATTTCAATTCTTTTGCTTCTTCCGGCTAACCTTGCGATGGCACAATACCGCTTTGACCAATGGACGGCGGATGAGGGGTTGCCGCAAAATTCGGTTTACGCTATCAAACAAACCCGTGACGGTTATCTGTGGTTGGCAACTGTGGACGGGTTGGTGCGTTTTGATGGCGTGAATTTTACTGTTTTCAATAAAAGCAATACGCCCGGAATTATCAATAACCGCTTTATTTCCCTGTTCGAGAACGGAAACGGCGATCTGTGGGCGGGAACGGAGGAAAGCGGTATCGTTCGGATGCACAACGGAGTTTTTACTAATTACGGGGCTGATCGCGGTTTGCCGTCCAAATATGTTTTTTTACTGACAAATAACGCGGCTGGAAATCCTACGGTCATTGATTTGGATTACAAAACCTATCGTTTTAATGATGATAAATTTGAACTGTTTCAACCTCCGCCGTATTCGCAAAATTCGGCAATTGAAAAAAAAATCAAGCCTGTTATTTGCGCCGCAGGCTTGTCGGCGATAAAAATCCGCTGTTTTTTGCGCGGCGGTTGGCTGGATTTTGAAAACCCCGAAAATATCCCATTGAATTTTGTTAACACCAAAGCCGTCGAAGATAAACAAGGTAATTTGTGGATAGCTTTTTTGAATTCGGGACTTTATAAATATGCGCCGGATGGAAAACTGACGATCTACCGGCAAAAAGATGGATTGCCCGGAAGTCCGATATTTTTAGTTCCGGGCGAAGAAAAAGTTCATTTGCTGACCAAAGACTATCAAGGCGGAATTTGGCTGACTGATTTGGAAACAATGAAGTCCGAACTTGTGACCCGCCAACCGCCAAAACTATTTGATGCTTTGGCACACGCCATCGAAGATTCGGAAGGAAGCATCTGGATTGGCACGACACGCGGCGGTTTGTTTCGTTTACGAAAACAGATTATCACCGCCTATTCAAAAGCCGAGGGGCTTTTAGACAACAACGTCTATCCGATTTATCAGGATAAAAACGGCATAATTTGGGTTGGAACGACCAACGGACTTTTCCGCTACGAAAACGGAAGTTTTGAATTTGTTAAGGGAACTGAACGGTTTTATGTCGAAGCCATCGGCGAAACTTCCGATAATCGGTTATTGTTCAATTCATCGGATACAAAAATCAGCGGAGTTTTTGTTTTAGAAGGAAATCAACTCAAACGATTTTCTGTTTTGCCGGAATTCGTCTTTTTTGCTTTTTACACAGATCAGGAATATTCGCTTTGGATGGGCGGAAATTACGGATTAATTCGGGTCAAAGACGGCATCAAAACTGCCTTTGATGAAAATGACGGGCTTGCCGCCAACGACGTTAAAACCATCATCGGTGACGGAAACGGCGGAATGTGGATTGGGAGTTACGGCGGACTGACGCATTACAAAAACGGTAAATTTGAAAAATGGACGCTCAACGAAGGATTGCCCACCCGCACGATTCGTTCACTTTATCTGGATTCGGACGGAGTTCTCTGGATCGGCAGTTATGACAGCGGTTTAGTCAGATTCAAGGACGGCAAATTTATACATTACACTTCTCAAATCGGACTTTATAATGACGGTGCTTTTCAAATTTTGGAAGATCAACAACGCTCATTTTGGATCAGTTCAAATCGCGGAATTTACCGTGT
>JANLTD010000773.1:0-4554 GCA_031362765.1 Acidobacteriota bacterium
ATCAATCGTGTAGCATCTACTACTATTCAAATGGGAGTAAGTTTAAAATTTTAAATTAAATTAAAATGAAAAAAATTATAGTCAGTTTTATGTTTGTTCTCGTCGTTTTTGCAATGGCGGCGCATGCCCAAAATTCTTGCAAAAATCAAACTATCCAACAATTAGCAAATGATTTTGCAAAGGCATTTGAGTCGAAAACTTTGGCGCAAATTGATGCAACCAAACCTTTTATCACTCAAATTACGATTAGAATTGAAAATTCACTTTCACAGGACGGTGAACCCGGGCAATTTGAATACAAAAAAGTGAAAAATTTTACGGCTTTTGAGAAATGGTTGAAAAGTAAGGAAATCGAAGAACTTCCGAATCGTTCGATTGAACCTTTAATTAGTTGTAAAAAAGGGATTTGCACCTACGACATCAAAGGTCTTCTGCATAACACTTTGTTTTTGCAAAAAATCTCGTTTGGTTTTAAAAAAGATAAATGTCCCTATATCAAATCTGTATTTTTGATTGATGGAAATTGATTGCATTTGCACAAGGAACGCCAGCATCTTGCTGGCATTGAGCGCGAGAGCGCGAATAATTGCTTGCCAACCTGCAAGTAATTTTTTACATAAGTGAATTACCTATTCGGTATATGGACAAAAATACGGCAACACGAGAAAAAAATGTTTGTAAAAATTTTAGTATTTGGTTTATTGATTACTTTTTGCGGAACTCTCAATTTGTTTGCTCAAGACGATTGCGGCATTGATGCATATGTCATTGATAAAGACCCAAAAGGTTTGAATGTCCGGGATCAACCAAGTGTTACAGGTAAGATCTTAGCGACAGTAAAGACAAACCCTAATTCAGATGACAGTACAGGGTTTGTTACGGTTGTAATAACGGGATATTCAAACGGCTGGGTGAAAATTACTAGCGCGGACGGAGGAGATGGGGGTTCATCGTTTGATGGCATCGGTTGGGTTTCGGCTAAAATGGTGGCGACCAGAACCATGGGACCTAGCGGACAATACGACAAACCCGCTGATCTTTACGCAGCGTCCAACTCAAAGAGAAAGATCGGGACGATCCCGAGTGAATCCGAAGTGTTAATTACCGGTTTTACCTGCGGTTGGGTAAAAGTCCAATACAAAAAGAAAATCGGCTGGATTCGGACTTCAAGCATCTGCGGAAGCCCGGTTACATCCTGTTCCTAATTGGTTGGTGTGAACCTCGAAATCTTTAGCGGCTTGTCAGACTAGCACCTCAGAGAAATTCTCGGACTTCTGCTGAAGTCAGGACACTTTCTTGTAAAACATGGTATTTCTTGAGTTTAGTAAACAGACTCAAGAAATTTAGGCAAATTCTTGGCTGGTTTTAACCAGATAATCTGCCAGATAAGCAACAATATCATGTCAAACTGACAATTTAACCTGTTTTGGGATTAATTTGCCAAACTAAATTTTCTGACTTTTGAAATTCTTCTAATTGTAAGTCTAATTTACGTAGCAGCTTAAAAAACAGTGTCCTGACTTCAGGTTACTAAACCAATTTTGCGGTACATATCAAAACCGTCTTCTTATTGAAGTGTCTCTAAAAGGGGCGTTTTTGAGACTTTTATGTAGTATAGATTGGGACAAAACCTATTGTTTTTGCGGATTTTGCAAAGGCACGGCAAGCAGATGTGTCTCATAAACGAAATAAACCTTCGCTTCTTTTTCGTCAACCCAAATATCCATACTGTCTAATTTAATATCGGGAATTTTGGTGACGCTCACAAAGGCGAAGGTTTTTGTGTTGTAGCGTCCGATTGACGTTTCCTTTGATTTTTTGTCGTAGATCGCCGCCCAGTATTCATCTTTTGCGGTTGCCGTCTGCAATGGACGGTAAGTTTGCTGTTCAAGCGGGCGAAATTCGCCTTTGACGGCTTGCACGGCACCGGTTGCGGCGTCGAGTAGATAATATTCGGGCGTTAGCGGGCTCCGATTTTTATCGTTTTTATCGGGCTGAATCGGCTTTGTTTCTTCTTCGTCATCGTCAGCTTGAGATTCACGCTCATATTCGCCCTCTTCATAATATTTTTTACCCTTTGCGCGATAGATCAAAACCTTGTTTTGTGAAGCAATGTATGCGATCGGCGAGAAAACATCCGCCGGCGGCAGATTGATCGGGAATTCTTTGCCGGTTTGGATATTTATCCGTACAAGACTTTTGGGGACTTGCCATTCTTCGCCTGATTTTGAAGCGATCACCCAGTTGCCGTCAGCTGTCACGATCGGAAACGCATAATTGCCCTCTATTAACTTGATCGGTTCCTGAAGCCGACTGATCTTGTATAATCCGCCGGTTTCCGAATAAGCTGTGCGAATTTCGTAGTTTCCGGCGCGAACCTGCCACGCACGCGGTCTGGGATTAATTCGGACTGTTTCGGGAAACTGATTTTCATCATATAAAAACGGTATTTCGAGTGGTTGCGGTAAAATTTCGCCGAGCTTTCCGCCTTCAAACCCACGCCAGGAGAAATGCGCGTATTTGATCTCTTCACGCCGTTTTTCCTGTGATTCCCGACGTTTCTGTATTTCCGCATAATTTGCGGCGTTAGTGTCCAGCTCAATTTCAACCGAATTCTCGATCTTAAATTGTTCCGATAAATTGTTTTCAAGCTCTGCTTTCTTTTCTTTATCTTCGACCAAAACACGCAGATCACTGCCGTTTTTCCAAACCGAACGCGCTTCAAACTTATCGTCGGCGAGCAAAACTTCGAGACCTTTTATTTTGTCAGCCAACAGATAATGAAGTTTGAGATCGCCTTGATTGAAAGAGGAAAACCGTTCGAGAATCTTTTTCATCGGCGAACTTTCAAGTGATTCGTCAACAAAAAATACGCGCCGCCCGCCGCCGCGTCCGAACATTACAAATTCGTTCCCGTCTTCGTTTCGGCCGCAATCGTCGCAAGAACTGCCGGAAGGTAACATCAGATCAACTTTCTCATCAATCAAAAGACGGTAAAAATCTTCATATTCTTTGGCGGACAAAGTTTTTTCACGATACCGCGCCGGGTCGTCATAATTTGTGAAAGTGATCTTATCCTTAAAAACGCGGACGACTTGCTGTTCGGCCGGCGTGTTCGGCAAAAGCGCGTACACCACCAGCAAATCGGCGTTTGCCTTCATCTCATTGCGAAGCTTTTCTTCGGTTTTGTCTAAATTTGAATACTTTCCGGGGAAAAACCCGTGTTCGACAACGCTTGCAAATAGTTCATTGAGCGATTCGCTGTAATACACATTTTTGAAATCGGGAATAAACGCCTGCCGTGCGCCGAGAATTACCGATTCGTCTTGATGCCCGGCTAAAACAAGGGAACGAGCCTCGACACTGTCTTCAGATTCGAGATAGCGTTCGGCGGCGAGCGCGAGCAATTTGTTCGCATTTTTCAAAAACGCGCCGATTTCGGCAACCGGTAATTTCACACGAAGCAGACGCGCACAGCCGAGCATCGCCGTCAGCGCGTCAGCGTCTTTTTGTCCGATTATGTTGAGAAATTCCGCGCCCTCTTCATCCAGACAGGCACCGATGCCGCGCCCGATACCGCTTGCATTACGCAGCCCAAAGACATCGTTCGGAGTTTCTTTGCGAAATTCTTTGCGTCTTGCCAGAGCAGCGATGATCGTTTCGAGATCGGCTTCGCCGTCGCGGATCTGACGCAATCTCTCGATAAAAATGACGCGGCCTTTCCAGCTACGCATAATTTCGGCAAGCGCATTGGCGACCAATGGTTTCGACTTTCGCAAAAATTTCAAACGAGCGAGCGCGCGCATTGCTAAACCGTCACCCGGTTCAGTTTGTTCGGCAACGAATTTACCGATGCTGAGGGTTATCGGAACATTTCTTTTCGGTTCGCTGTCTCGCTCGTAATAAGCTAGATCCTTATTCAAGCTTTCTTGACCTTCCGGTGTCGAAATCGCGGTCGCATAGGTTTCGAGCGCGAACATTTTTTCGTCTTCGCTATACCCGCCGCATTGGATGATCGCACTGATAAAAACATATTGGCTGTAGATTGACGTTTCGCCGGCAAGAGCAAGCTTCAAAGCGGGAACGGCGCGGGCATCTTTGTATTTGGCAAGAGATTGAGCGGCAGTTGTGCGGTATTCCGCTTCATTCGTTAAAATTGCGATCAAACCCGGAACACTCTCTGGCAAATCAACTTTGCCGAGTGCGGCGATCAGCAACCCGCGCCCTCCGATATTATCTGCCCAATTCCGATCTATAAGCCACGGAAGCAGTGCGCGAACAACGTCAATGTTTGCTTCATCCAAATAGGTTATCAAATTTTTAATTGCGGCTTTGCGAACAGTCAGATTCTTGCTTTCAACCAGTGTTGTCATCGCCTTAATGTATTTTTCTGGTGGCGAGTATAAAAGCAAAGTAGTCAATCCCGTATAAATTTGCCGATTGACTTTCTGTTCTTACAGAGTTTCATCTGAAAGTAGCGAAATATACCAGTCGTCGCGCCCATCCCACTCTGTTTCGCTGACTAAAGCGTCAAACGACAAATCTCGTGCGCCG
>JANLTD010000776.1:0-2228 GCA_031362765.1 Acidobacteriota bacterium
GCCGTGCGCGTCGGTATTGCAACCGTCAGCACTTGGAACATTCGAGGCTTGGATAAAACTCGCACCGTTTGTTTCCGATTGTGGTTTCGTGGTTGGTGTAGGATTTACAGGCATTCCTGCCGATGATCCGTGCAGGTTTTCATGTCCGCCGGTTACTTTCTGTGGACTCTGTTCTTTTTGAAAATAGTTTTTCTCTAAACTATTATTTAAATCCCGTTAAGAGCGACCTCTGACAATACTCCGGCAAGGCTGAGAATGTTCCGTAAAATTGTTGCGGTGTCTGACATTGCCATTCCGGATCATCCGCTCTGCCAGCGAGTCCGCCATTTTGCGGTGTCGGCGCGTCGGCTGTGCCTTCGTTGGAGATTTTTTGCCCCAATGGTTCGGTTTCTTCCTTGAATCTCGTGTTGCCTGCGCTTGTGTAGTTGTATCTGCCGATGGTGCCCGTCACCGGATCGGCGGTTGTCCATTCTATCGAATCGTAATTCTGATTATTTTCAACGACGTGTCGCTGTTTGGCGATCAAGGCGCCGCCCGCGAAGACTTTGGTTTCAAATTTGGTGCCGTTGGACAGCACCGATGTCAAACTCGCTCCCAAAACGCTTGACCAGATTTGATATTCATAAACCGGTTCGGGCATCGTCTGTGTCGGCGTGATATTGACGCGGCGGCTAGCTTTACCGGATTTGACCAGTCGGCCATCGCCGTCATAGCCTTGTTTCGTCACTCTTTCAAAAACAAAAAACGATTCTTGTCCGCCATTGCCGAGATGCCAACGCTCCAACATTTCCGAACGTCTGCCGGCGGCGTCAATCGTCGTATCCTGAAAACTGTTGGTATCGCCTTTCGCTTCGTGGACGATGTTTCCCGCCACGTCATAGCTGACATTCGGGTCTTGCTGTCTGCCGTTCGTATAGGTTGCCGTAAAACCGCCGTTGACGTTCCAATGAGTCGTATCTCGCTCGATCATCTGTGAAAATGCGTCGTAGCCGATGGTTTGTTCATAAACGCGCTTGCTCGAATTATCCGAACCTTGTCCGATGCCGAATTGATTAAATACAAGCCGTCCGGCGTGATCGTATTTCATCGTTCGATCCCATTTGTTATCGAGCAGATCATCTTTCGCCTGGACACGGCTGTCGGCTGTATATGTAAAATCGGATTTCAATAAATAACCGCTCGATTCGCTCGCGCTCGATACTTCAAAATGCGACACCCGCAGACGGTTATCATAATCCATCTTGATCTGCGAGGTTTCGGTCGGCAAGTTGTAATCCATCCGTTTGATCTGTCCAAAGGCACGATATTTGATGTTCGAAGCATAGTTTCCGGTTGTATTCTGCGCCCACGCAGTTCCCGTCACGGCGGTTAATCGCCCCGTTTTATCATTAGTATAATTAACGGTCGAACTAAACGGGTCGGTGATTGATTTTAAGCCGCCGCCGAGATTGTAGGTATAGGAAATTGTCAGATTATTTGTTAGATCGGTAAAATCTTTAACTTCGCTGGTCAGTTGTGAAAGGTCGTTGTAGAGGTAAGTGGTTGTGCCTGTTCCGTCGGTCATTTCCGTTCGATTGCCGGGCGCGTCGTAAGCGAAATGAACATCCGGCGTATCGGGAATCGCCGTTTGATTCGCGGGTTGGGTATAGCCGATGTCCGTGACCAAGCCGCGATTATTATAGGTAAATGCGGTAATCGCATTACGCGGGTCAACAACTTGCTGAATCGAATCGTCGCCGTTGTAAATCCAAGTCGTAATTGTATTGGCATCTTCGTCAATCGGATAATGCTGCGTTTTCATTCGTCCATGTCCAACAAAGTGAACTTGCGGCGTTTGAATGTGAGATCAAAAACCATCAGGCAAGTCTTTCGTGATAAAAGGTTTTGGAATTTTTGTCAGTGATTATCATTTCACCCCTGAGAACGCCAAATCTATTTTCTATTTCACAGTCTATCTGAAAATATCGTGAAAAAATCTCTGCCCCAAAGTTAGAAATTTCTTCAATTAAATTCCTTTCTTCGTGGTAATTTGTTAAAAAAAAGAGCCTTTGCCCATAATCCCCCAGTTAGCTTTCATCTAATGGGTCCGTATGAGGTTCGCGCCCCACGACAATCTATGTTTACACCAAATTCACTAGACAAATATTCGCACAGATTGATAAGTCTCACTGCATCGTCAAAGGAACTGTGGTGTCCGTAATAAACGAATTGATATTCTCCTTTTTCGA
>JANLTD010000813.1:0-7658 GCA_031362765.1 Acidobacteriota bacterium
GGTTTGATTCCGACAATGCCGGCCGAACCTTTCAAGGTGTGGGCATTGCGGCGGATTTCAAGAAGCGATTCGCGATTATCCGGCGCGGATCTCAAAACTTCCAGATGAGTATTGATATTTCGCAAAAGGTCGTCGGCTTCCTCAGCGAAGATCTCAAACATTTCCTCGTCAATTTCAAAGCCTGAGAGTTCATCTTCATCATCAGATTCGGGAGAATCTGCGTTTTCGGGTGTAAGCAATTGTAAAATTTCAGTCGATGAATCAAAACCGAGATTGCTAAATGATTCATCCACGAAACCGTCCAGATTGATCGAAAAATCATCCGCACCGAATTGGCGCTTTACCAGCAAGGTTTCGATTTGGGCGATATTATCGAGCAGATCACGGGAATGCAGATCAGATGGCAACCCGATTGTCCCGACTATTTTATTGAGTTTTTGTTCGAGTGTTTCGGCGGAACCCGCAATATCGTCATACCCGATGGCATTCGCCGCATTTTTTATTGCCTTTGCGTAACGCAGAGAAATTTCCAGTTCGCCGCCCGAACTCTTCTCCTGCGAGAAAACTAAGATACCATTGCGGATCATCGGCAAATAAGTATCGACTTCATTGATAAAGTTCTGTAGAGTTTCGCTTTCCATAATGACAATATTAGTTTAAGAACAAACTTGAATTAGTTTGCGGAATCCGGCGCGAATTGCGGTCTTCAGGAAGTTTGAACGGCGCGACCGAAGTCCGTAGTTCGTCCGAAAGTTCGACTAATTTTTTGACTGATTCGGCGGCGCGTTTGGCTCCCGTTTGGACTAGCTCGGTCACTTTTGAAATATTTCCCATCGCTTTGGAAATGTCGTCGGAACTAACGGCCTGACGTTTTGCGGATTCCGAGATCGATTGGATAAGTTCGGCCAGCCGCGTCGAAACAAGCTCGATTTCGACAAGCGTTTGTCCGGCTTTGTCGGCCAGCGTCGAACCAATGACGACTTCGTGAATCGTTTCTTCCATCGAGGCGACAACGTCTTTTGTTTCCGATTGAATGGTTTGCGTGAGTGTTCCGATCTGCTGTGTCAAACGATTTGAACGCTCAGCCAGACGCTCGACTTCGTCGGCGACAATTGCGAAACCTTTACCGGCTTCTCCGGCCGCCGAGGCTTGCAAACTGGCGTTCAACGCAAGCAGGCTCGTGCGGTCTGAAAGATCGTCGATCAATCCGACGATCTGCGAGATCTCCTGCGACCGTTCGCCGAGTTTTTTGATGCGTTTGGCGGTTTCCTGAACCTGTTTGCGGATCGATAGCATCGCATTGATATTATCCTGGACGGCTTTTGTCCCATAGCGTGCATTGCCCAAAGAATCGGCCGCGACTTGCGCCGAAAGCGCCGCGTTGTCTGAAACTTCCTGAATTTGCAATGCCATGTTGGCAATTGCCGATGTGGTTCGTGAAATCTGCGAGGCCTGAGCTTCGCTTCCGCGTTCGAGCTGTTCGGTCGTGTCGTTGATGGCATTGGCCGAGGTTGAAACCTCGAATGTCACATCTTTGACCTGTTTGATCAACGACCGCAGTTCGGTTGTCATAAAATTGAACGAGCGTGCGATCGCGCCGGTCATCTCGGTTGAAACCTGCGCCTGCACGGTTAAATCGCCGGCCGCGACCTCTGATACTTCGTCCAGCAATTTCTTGATCGATTTTTCAAGACGTTCGCGCTCATCCTGGGTTTGCACCGAGACGCGAAGCTTTTCGACCATGTTTCGCAGCGAATTCCCAAGCGCGTCCGAGTCAGAACGCGGCGTGATCTCGGCGGATAAATCTCCATTTGCAATGCGGTCGGTAATCAACGCTTTTTCGCGCAAATAATCGGAAGCTCCTTTGAGCGAGAAGATCAATTCATCGGAATCATCGGGAAAGTCGTCGAAAATTTCGCCGTTCGAAAGATGGTGCGCGATTTCCGCCGCAGTATTGATTTGAGCGCTCAATTTTAAGTTGGACAAATTGATGACGACAAGCGAAAAAACAGCGGTCACGACGGCAAAAACCGTCGTCGCCGCACCCGCCAGTTTGTTGTTCGTCAGACCGAGGTACGAAACAGTCACCAAGATTGCGGCGAGCACAAGTAAGATGGCAGCGAGCAAAGAAGAAAGTTTGCCTAGTAAGCCGAATAATATATTTTTTTGCATTTTTTGGACCTTCTCCCGGCGTCTTTGTTTCTGGTAAACGAAATCTGAAACCGTCGCCGAAAAGACGGGCGAATGAACATTTCAACGATTGTATTCCATAATTTCCTGGGCATATTTAATTTTCTCTAAAAGCTGTATTGGCCGAATCTTCGTCATACGTCTCCGGAAAATTGTTCATTCCGTCGAGCGGAAAATTCGTTTCATTGGCCGGTTGGGTCAAATTGAAATCCTCAACTGCCAATAACAGATTCCCGAATGTTGCATTCAATACCGCAATTGATTTTTCCGATTGTTTCAAGCATTCGACCGACATTTCGGTTTCGGCAATCGAACCGATAAAAACCTGAAAGGCTTTTTCGGTGTCGGCGGATTGTTCGCTTGAATCGGCGGTCAATTGGTCTTGAAGATTCAATATCTGTGAAATGTGTTTTTCGAGTTCGCCCAGGGAATTGCCGCTTTCAACGGCAAATTGGCCCAAATTAGCGGCTTCCTGCACGGTTGATTTGAGCGACCGCTCAACCTCGCTGATGTCTGCGGTCATCGCTTTATTGAACGAAGAAATTTGTTTATTCGTATTTTCGGCGCGTCCCGAAATTCTTTCGATCTCTTCGGCGACGACCGAAAACCCGCGTCCTTGGTCGCCGAGTTCGCTGGCTTGAATGGCCGCATTGAGCGCGATCGTATTTGTCCGGTGCGCCAGATCTTCAACGGTTTTGGCGATCTTACCGATTTCCTGCGAGCGTTCGTTGAGTCGTCCGATGCGGCTCATTGCTTCCTGCAATTGTTTGCGGATCAGACCGACGGCGTTCAGGTTTTCCTGCGCGGTTAGCGTTCCTTTTCGAACTTTTTCGATGGATTGATTGGCCGATTGCACTGCGACCGAAAAATTCTCAACGATTTTCTGAACGCTGTTCGGGATTTTTCTGAGCGTCAGAGCGGCTTGATTCATTTCCTGAATCTTAACTTCGTCTTGCTGAATAAGCATTTGGAGTGTTCGGCGGATCTCCGTTGCCGAAATTTGGGTTTGTCCCGAATCGTTGCGAACCTGTGCGACCAGACTGCTCAGATGATTGACCAAAAAACTCAGCGTTTCGGAGATCTCTTTGGTTTCCTTAAAATCAGCGGTCACGAGGGCGTCCAGATTGTATTTGCGAACGCGTGAGATTTCATCCGTGATCTGGATGACCGAGCTCTGTAGTTTTTCGAGTTTCTGTTTTGCATCGATTGAATCGGTCACTTTGGCAAGCAGCTTTTGAAAGGCGGCCGTCAGGCGATCACTGTTTTGCAGCGGTGTGAGCGCGACATCCGTATTGCCGGCGGCGACCTCGTCCATCAAACCGACGAGTTTTTGCATCTGCAGACTGTTGCGATGAAGTGTTCCCAGCAGCTCATCGGTTTCGGTCGAACCGGAAGTTTTCGGCAACGATGTTGACGCGCTTCGTTCGAGACTTTTTGCCAGCAAGGAAACCTTTTCAATCGGACTGACCACCTCGTTCGAGAGCCACCAACCGAAAACCATAACCGTAAAAGCAAGAAAAAGGAACGGCACAAAAACCGCATAAAACAGATCGTTGACGACAAACGAAACGATCAAATATGAAATTAAACCGAAGGTACAAATAAAAAAAGCCAATGCGCTCGTGGCAAGCCAGATTTTTCCTTTAAGCGAATTGAGCAGGGAGTTCGGTGTGTAGCGAGCCATAGTTTTCTCCGAAATACAAAAGCCTTGAACTGCGGAATTATGAAACGGAAGAAAAAATTCTGTCCGTGTCGAGTAGATTGACGCGGGTTTTGTCGTGAACCGCTTTTCCGACCAAATAAGAATCTTCGGCGGGTTGGATATCCTCAGGTTTTAATGTAATTAGTTCACTCAATCGGTCAACCGGAAAAGCTATCGAATTCACATAATTTTGCGGTTTCAGAACGATGATCTTGCTTTTTGATGAAACAGGCGCCGATCTTTTGTTGCAGATCTTCGACAGGTTCAACACGGAAACTATCGCGCCGCGCAAATTGGCAACGCCGTAAAGCCACGCCGGGGAATTTGGCAAAGATGTGAACCGGAGTTCACGCACCACTTCCGCGACATCTCGCGCAGCGACCGCAAATAATTCATCTTCTAACAAAAAGACGATGAATTTTTCGTCATCCGGATTTTCCGTTTGTTGGTCGGAACAAAATGAATCAGCGCGGTCTGATAAATTTAATGAGGATAAATCAACAAACGGTTCAATATTTGGGATTTTATTGTTCAATTGCTTCGAATCCATCGGTAAATATTATTTCAAATGGGCCTCGACGGTTTTCATTAAGGTTTCAGGCCCGAAAGGTTTTGTGATATAGCCGGTGGTGCCCGCCATTTTTCCGCGAACCTTGTCGAAAAACCCGTCTTTGCCGGAGATCATCACGACCGGAACTTCCCGCGTCATATCATTGCTGCGGATAAGTTTGCAGACCTGATAACCGTCCATGCGCGGCATTGTGATGTCGAGCAAAATCAAATCGGGAACCAGATCGTTGATCTTTTCGAGCGCGTCAACCCCGTCAACCGCGCAGATCACTTCATGTCCGCATTTTTCGAGTTTGCTGGAAATCAATTTGCGGACCGTCGGACTGTCATCAACCACCAGGATCTTGCAGTTTTTCGCCATCGAGCCGTGGATCGTCTGCTGCTCTTCGATTTCCGTCAAGCGAATTGCCAGAGCGTTGACCTGTGCCTTGAGAAGCACATTGTTCGCATTCATCCGCACGGCTTCCTGTAAATAAAAGAACCCTTGCCGATAATTTTTGAGATTGATATGTCCAATACCGAGACCGGCCATCTGTTCGGCATTGAGCCCGTAGCTTTCGTTTTCACTTTCGAGGCTCGCAACCGTTTGTTTAAGTTTTTCCTCGTCGGCATCATTCTGATTGAGGATCATCTCCAAATCGGAAAGTGTCAGGATCGTACGGCACGAACCGCACGAATAGGCTTGCTTTTCGTTCTCGGCATTACAGAAAGGACAAAGTGCCGGTTCCACCCTCGGCTGTGAGAATTCTTCCTTCTGAGTTTCGACGACCGCTTCGGTCATCTGAATTGAAACGGTATCTTCTGTCTGCGCTTCAACAACTTCTTCCGCCTGCATTCCAATGGCGGCGTCAACGGCTGTTTCGACAGTTTGAATCGGTTCTTCGGCCGCCGATAATACTTCGGTACTTTCTGCAAATTGGTGTAAATAATTATTTTCGGCCATCATTTCCGGTGCATAAGGTTCTGTTTCGACCGCGCCCGAAACTTCTGCCGCGCTTTCTTGTGCCGCCGACATTTCAGGATCAGCTAATTCCTCAACGGGCAAGGTTTGGGCAAGTCTTTCGGTCTGTTTTTCAATCGGATTTTCAGGCATTGACGCTGAATAATTTACAAATACGTCTGGCGAAGTGTTTTTCCATTCTTCGGTTTGAGGCTGTTCTCTCGGAGGTTCGTTATTCATTTCGGCAACTGCTTCCAAATGTTTCGTTTGCGCGTCGCCCGAAACTGATTCTTCGGTTAGCTCTTGAGAATCATTTTCCGGGTGTTTACTTTCCTTTAGATCGGTAAAAGCCCAGTGCATTTCGGATTCTTCGGCTTCCATTTCGGCCGCCAGATCTCGTTGCCCTTCTGAAGATTCCTGAACGGTGTCCGTCAGTTCGTCGGATTCAAACCGGACCTCCGAAGATCGGAATTCTTCTGCTAAATTTTCCGCAACCTCGGGCCGCCATTCTTCTGCATATGTTTCGGCGAACTGCTCGGCTTCATGCCGGGCCGGCGCATTTTCCGGTGCGTCTTGAAAATAGGAATCAAATCTCAATTCCTCGGTCTGACTGTCCGGCAGTGCATATTTTTCGACCGTCATTTTGTCCTCGTCAAAAGATGTCGGTTCTGATTCAGCGCTTTCCGGTTCGGTTGCTTCCGACACCTGATTTTGATTTTCCAAAGCTTCGGCTCTCGCTTCGCCTTGCAATGAAAATTCTGCGGGCGAAGGATCTTGATCGAACGATTGAGCCTCAATTTCTTCGCGTTCTTCTTCCGCGGTCGCCGTGTGAACTTCCTCAGCCTTCGGCAAACCGGCAAGTTTATCGGCCAGCATTCGCCACGAAGCGAGATTGGCATTCGCCATTTCGTTTTCGGGATTTAAGGCACGCAATTTCAAGAAACATTCGGCGCGTTCTTCAAATGAGTTGGCGATGTGAGATCTTAACACCCACGCGTCTTCGAGTTCGGCGTTTTGGCTTAAAACGGTTTCGAGCATTTCCTGAGCAGCCGAATGATTGCCGTCAAACGCTGAGGAAAGAGCTGCCCGGAAGAGTCTCTGAGTTTTTTGAGATTGAATTGTTTCAAGTGAGAACCGTGCTGTTTCGTTATCAGGATTGGCGCTTAAAACTTTTTCAAAACAGTCCTTTTTTTCCTCGTCGGAATCAGCTACGGAAGCCATCCAAAGCCACGCCATTTCGTTTTCGGCGTCGTGTTCGAGCGCTTGCCCAAAACATTGTCGGGCAAAATCCCGTCGTTCGTCTTTAGCGGCATCAACGCCCCGCTGAACGAATGTTTTGGCGAGCAGTGATTTGCTCGCCTTGTGCCATTCCAGAGCACGTTCGTTCTCAGGATTGATCCGTAAAACATTGTTCAGAAAAACGAGCAACTCCTCCGGATATTCGCTGATCGAAGCGAGCCAGAGCCAGGCATTTTCGTTGTTTTCGTCAAGTTCCGTAACGCATAGAAGCAGTTTTCGAGCTTCGACACGGTTGCCGTCCTGCGCGGTTTTGACACCTTCGCGAAGCATTCTTTCGACTTCGAAAGACACATCTTGACTGACAATTTCATTTTCGACAAACGGAAGGACGGAAGCGTTAGTTTCAAATTCTAATCTCATATTATTTTAAGGAAATGCTAAACTGAAATTTGGGATTCTCCGGGAACGTATAGGGATAGATTGAGCAAAAAGAGCCTAAATCCAAGATAAGTCCTACAGCAAAACAAATGCCATATCGGAAAAAAATATATAATTTGAGTTAAATGATGCTTTTATTGCTAATTAGCGTTGTAAGGTACGAATGAAAAGAGTGTTCGATGCAAGCAAAAAAGATCGGATGTGACAAAAGTTGTTAGTATTCGGCTGACAAAGAGTGTTAAATATTCGTAATTGTTTATGTCTTTGGTCTTTGGTTTTTGGTTTTTTGAAAGAAATTGCCGATTGACATTGAATTTTTCGCCACGACCGCTTATTTTGGTGAGTCTTGATTGAAAATCGCGAGTTTCCATCTGATAAAACCAAAAACCAAAGGCCAAAAACCGAAGACCAAATCAGATACAAATATTCTCAAAAAAAGATGCTAAATCAGGTCAGCACAGAATTTGACGTTATCATTGTCGGCGGCGGCGTTGCCGGACTTTCAACCGCGCTCTGGTGTGACGAACTGGGTCTTTCCGCGCTGCTTTTGGAAAAGGACGCACAATTCGGCGGACAGCT
>JANLTD010000822.1:0-3913 GCA_031362765.1 Acidobacteriota bacterium
CATTGACAAGTAGCACATTGCTTGTCATTGAACATTTTAACCGCTTCAATTGCGTTTAAGCAACAGTTTTCTTAAATTTTATCTGAAATCGGTTAAAATATTGTTATGAATTTTCAAATTCTTCTGATAATTTATTTTTCCGCGCTCGCCGTCGAGATTTTTGCAAACCTTTCGGGAAGCCTTCAATTGCAATATTTTTCAAAACCTTCGCTGA
Source organism: Acidobacteriota bacterium (assembly GCA_031362765.1). Lineage (GTDB taxonomy): Bacteria > Acidobacteriota > Blastocatellia > Pyrinomonadales > Pyrinomonadaceae > JAFDVJ01. Next base: position 215 of record JANLTD010000822.1, read on the forward strand.
TGCTGATTTTGATTCTTTATTATGCGATCAATTCAAGAAAATTGGATTCGGCGAAACATTTGATAATTTCCGCGCTCGTGTTTTCGTGGTTCGGCGATGTGCTCCTGCTGCTCGATAAACAATTCAAGACGCTGTTTATTTTCGGTTTGATCGCCTTTCTCGTCGCGCATATTTTTTACATTTTCTATTTTTGGACAATCAGAAAAATTAACAATATCGCTAATTTGCCGAATGCTTTGATCTTTGTCGGAATCGCGGCTTATACATTGGCTCTTTTCGGTTTCGTTGCGCCGAATGTCAACGATCTGATCGTTCCGGTCGCCATTTACGCGCTTGTTATTTCGGTGATGTTTGCGGCAAGTCTGATCGCATTTGATTTCAAACTTCACGCTTTCGGCAAAATTTGCCTCGCGGGAACTTTTCTATTTCTGATTTCTGATTCGATCCTGGCGATCAATCGTTTTGTCGCGCCATTCACGCTCGCACCGGTTTTGATCATGCTGACTTACGCAATAGCACAGCTTTTGATCACCGAAGGAAGTTTGCGAAATTTGCAAGATAAATAGTTTTTCACCACAAAGACACAAAGAACACAAAGATTTTATTTTAACTTTGTGTTCTTTGTGTCTTTGTGGTTTAGTTTTTAGTTTTTAATTGTTTGCGGCTTCGGTTTTCGTGCAGACTTCGCCGAAAGCATTGACCAATTCCTGAGCGATCATTAACGGATGACGACCTTCGAGATCTTTACGCTCAAACATTTTGACGAGCTTTCCGTCTTTCAAAAGACCGATCGCGGGTGACGAAGGCTGATAGCCTTCAAAATAATCGCGGGCAACATCCGTCGCGTCAATATCGGCGCCGGCGAAAACCGTGATCGCCTTGTCGGGTTTGACTTCCGAATTCTGCAAAGCCATCGCAATGCCCGGACGCACGCCGCCGGCGGCGCATCCGCAAACCGAATTGACGATAACCATCAATGTTCCATTTGTGTTTTCAACTGCTTCGATCACCGCTTCGGGTGTTTTTGTTTCTTCGATCCCAAGTTGCGCCAGTTCCTGACGCATTCCGTGAATCATAATTTCCGGGTATGGCATAATATTTTTCCTCTATAATTTCAGATTTCAGATTTCAAATTCCAAATTTAAACCTGACTTTTAAATAAAGTATCAGTTGTTATAAACCAATAGTCAAGTTTTGCCGAAACAATCTGAGATCTGAAACCAGAAATATATCTTACGGCAAAATTGTGATCTTCGCGCCGAGCGGAACGGCGTCGTAAATTTCCTTCATCTCTTCATCTTTGAGAGCCAGACAACCCCACGTCCAGTCCTTTTCGGTGCCGCCGCCGTGAATATGGATCGCACCGCCAAGGCGCGTGTCCTGCGGAGGCATTTTTTTATCGGCAACGGCTTGAATGATCGCGTCGTGTTCGGCTTGCGAAATCAGATTTTCTTTAAGGCCGCGCACCGCATCTTCAATGCCCGGATAGCTGACGCCGAGCGAAAGATAAAACTTGCTCTGGTCATTTTTTGTAAAAACATAAAATTCGCCGAGCGGAGTTTTGCCGTCGCCTTCTTGTTCCTTATCGCCTTCGGGCGCAAACCCGAGCACGATCAGGTAAGTTCCAACTAATTTTTCGCTGTCGAAAATCTCTAATTTTCGCTCGCTTTTTTTAACGACCAAACGCGGATTTTGGATTGCATTTTTCATGATCATAAATTGATACAAGACAACAAAGATCAATACAAAAACTAAAACTGAAAAACATACCAAAATCTTCGTCTTCATTCTCTTTGCGCCTTCGCGTCTTGGTGGGAAATTCTTATCTTACGGGCATCGTCGCCATCGCCTTCGATTGTGACACGAAAAGTCCTTGCCGGAAAAGCAAAATCTTTCAAACGCTCTGACCATTCGATAATTGTGACCGCCGTTTTGTCTTCGAGAATTTCGGGCAAACCGACCGCCAACGCGGCATCGGAGCGTTCATCAATGCGCCACAGATCAATGTGATAAACGTCAAATTTTTCGGTTCGGTAAAGGTTGACGAGCGTAAAACTCGGGCTTGTGACCTCGTCCACATCGAAATCGAACGCATAAAGAATGCCTTTCGTGAAAAGCGTTTTGCCCGCGCCTAAGTTCCCTTCAAGCAATATCATTTCGCCGCCTTGCAGAGTTTCACCCAAAGTGTCACCGAGATCGAATGTATCCTGCGGAGTTTTGCAGGAAAAGTTTTGAGTGTTTGAGAAATCCGTTTGCATTTTTGAATGTCTTTATTGGCAGAAACCTTCGGAATATGTGATAGATGATAGGTGATAGATGATAGATGATAAATTTTCCCCCGATTCATCTATCAACTAAAATCAATGCTGTCCTAAACGTTTTCAGTCCCGATTCCGACCGGCCTGAAACATTGGTTGTGACGCTCTCTCAGGCGTCGGATTTGAAAAGAACCCCCTGGTTCAAATTAATATGCCTTTTGGACGGCTCGGTGAACGGTTCGTCGAGCCAATGTTGCAAATTGATTTTGGTGTACATATTCAGCCGAATAAATGCCACTAAATTAGACAAATGCCATTTATATTTTGCCTTTGCTTTCAGATATTTCAAAAGCAGAATCGTGATCAGCGCGGTCCAGATCTGAATCAGCACGGCGTTTAGAGTCGTGCCGATAAACGACTTGATATGAAGCAGCTGTTTGATCTCGCGGAAGAAGATCTCGATCTGCCAGCGGCTCTTATACAAGTCGCCGATCGTGTTTGCCGACCACGTAAAATTATTCGTCAAAAGTTCGATCTCGACCTGGTGTTCTTCATTCCAGACGACCACCCGGCGTAGTTTCTTCGAATACCGCTTCTTCGATTTCCAAACGGCGAACTCGATAATCTGGTCCGCCAGAACAGTCGAATCAGCCGGCGTCTCGTTCGCCTTCAGAACCTTGTATTGGAGGTTCTCCTTGTGCCGGACGACGAACTTAACGCCGCTGCTGTCCCAAACGTTGAGCAAATAAAGATCGGCGTAGAAACGGTCGGCGACGACGACGCTTCCCGGCGTCAGCGGCATATCGTAAGCCCCTTTGTTATCGGCCGTTTTGCCCGTCGTGACGTTCACATAAACCGGCAATCCGCCGTCATAATCAAGCAATGTGTGCATCTTGACAGCGCCCTTCGCCGTCTTGTAATGCGCCCAGTCGAACAAGTCCAGACATAAACTGATCGTCGTCGAATCAAGCAGCAGAATCTTCGACTTGATTCTGAACTTTATCTTCCGGCGAGTCTTCTGCTGTCCTAAAAGATCGAGCAGGTGAAAGTAATAGTCCCTGAAAATGCGCCAGTCGCGATGTTTGTTCTGGTAACTGACCGACGACTTCGACGGCGCCTTGGCGACTCCCAGATGATTCAGGTTGCCCGTCGCCGACCGAAGCCCATTGCTGATATCGCGGACCGACTGGCTCTTCGCAAACTGACAGAAGAGCATCGAAATCAGATGCGTCCAGCTGTCATAGCCCTTCGCATGCTTGTCGGTCTGGCGATTTCGGACAATCCGGTCGAATCCAAAACGATCTAAAAGAGTGACGATCTGCCCAAATAATGTTATTTTTTCCATAAGAGAAGGTGTTGTTTTTGTTTCAACTCAACGATATCCCGAATTAGTTCAGGAAATCATTGAGAAAAACCACTTTCTCTATTTTTTTATCTGCTA
>JANLTD010000829.1:0-6380 GCA_031362765.1 Acidobacteriota bacterium
CATTGACAAAGAATTTCTGAAACGCAGTACGGGAAATCGCAGAGATCGACCGGCGAGGTGTGACGGGCGTTCAGCCCCACACGTCGCCGGTTTTTCTGATTGTTGTACAGGTTGGTTGCGGATCGGCAAAGACTTTAGATATTTTTATCTGTTCCCGTCACTGCCTCGTGTCCGGGCTATCCGCTGAAGTCGCCGATCCGTGCATCCGCGCATCCAATATTGGCGTTATTTCACGGTTCCGGTGCCTCCTCCGTTTTTGGGGGTTGGTCGTTTACGATCCGATGTGCGGGTGCCGCCGATCATTTCGTATTCGTGGCTGTCGCGTCCGTATTTGAATTCGGTGCCCTTTAATGCTCTCGACGTCAGATCGTTCAAAGTTTTGACGTGCTCTTCGATCTCGTTCGACTTTTGATCGACCTGCGAAAGCATCGTGTTGTATTCCCCGGTCGCGTCGGTGATCGTTTCGATCACGGCGTTGATCGCCGCAACCGAAACGCCGTTGCCCAGATCCAGTGCTTCGTCAATGGAAATCATCCCGGCAACTCGCTGGCGGGCTTCATCCACATCTCTCGGTATTGATTTTTTCAATCTTGCCATACAATAATTTTCCTCATAACGATTTGGGATTGCGGATTGCGGATTTCGGATTTATTTTTCGCAAGAGGAGGTTTCAATCAATATTAAAGCCGCTCTCTTAAAACAAAATCCGCAATCCGCAATCCCAAATCCGACATCACGTTAATTCCTGATCCGTGAATTAACAAACGTCTTTAGCAAAACTGTTTCGCGGGAAATGAAAACCATTCGATTGCGGACCAGCGGATTTAGGATCGCGGATTGAAATGAAAGGTTTCGGCACCGGCGTAATGATCCGTTGCTGACGCTGACTTCCATTTTTCAATCAAATCCGACATCCTAAATCTCAAATCCCAAATCGAAATCGCTTTTCAAACACCTGACAACAATTTTGGGAAAGTGAAAAGTACGCACCTTGTTCCCGTTCATTTCGGCAAGGTTCCCTGGATCAAGCACAAGGTTCCCTGTCGCTTTGGCAGGGTTCCCAGATTTTAATACAAGGTTCCCTGTTTCTTCGGCAAAGTTCCCTGCTTTAAGCACAAGGTACCCTGTTTCTTTATCAGGGTTCCCTGTCGCTTCGGCAAGGTTCCCTGTTTCTTCGGCAGAGTTCTCTGACGTAAATCCAGGGTTCCCTGCCGAAAATACAAGATACCCTGTCAAAGCCGCGCGGTTCCCTGCCGCTTTGAACGGGTTTTCGGCTTCTGCTTTTCAATGCCTGAAATTTAAAATTGAAAACTGCTGATCAGAAATCGGAAAGACGGGAAAAGATTTCGGGAAGTCTTTTTTTAATTGGGACGTCCGCGAAATTTAATTCCGGCATTCCGCTTTTTCGGCGGGTTTTCGCTGGTCAAATTCCACACGCTTTCAAATGGTCTGAAATGCAGTCAACCAAAGGGTTTCGTGCCCATTCCGTTTGAAATTCTAAATAAGGTACAACCAATCGAAAAAAAAGTAAAGAAAAAAATATTCGGGTAGGTAATGCGTCAGTAAAGAGTTTGGTTTGCCTACGAAACACACGAAAGATACGAAAATAGGCCAAATAAATTCTTTTTTCGTTTTTTTTCGTTTTTTTCGCAGGCAGAAAATCTTTCTGTAACTCTTTACTGACGCATTATTCGAGTAGCTAATTACGGTGTACGGTGCAGTTTTTAATAATCTTAACTTTGCGCCTTGGCGCCTTTGCGGGAATTGTTTTTGACGTTCATGCGGGGATCAAACGCCGTAATTTCCCGCAAAGGCACAAACGTGCAAAGTAAAACGAAAGAACTAACAAACATTGCTATGATGGTATTAAAGAACGTGTAAAAAATAACTTATAACAATCTTTTTGGTTCAGACTCGGGCTACCGCCCGACGATTCGCGAAAGTCGGGCAGTAGCCCGACTCTGAACCGTTAGTTTTTTATTTATATCGTTATAAGTTATTTTTACATGTTCCTTAGTTAAACCCGGCGGCGCGTGTGAGCAGATCTTCGATGCCGGGTTCGTTCGGGTTGCGTGGTTTGCCCGGGTGGATGATCGAGACCTGACAGCCTTCGGCGGCTTCGACCAGCTCGCGAAACGTGCCGGCGGCGGGATCGGCGATGTATGCCTGTTTTTCCGCGTTGTAGGCAAACATTCGGTCGTTGATATGCGTGCATTCGTTACAACTTGTGCAGCGGGCGGTTTCGATGTATGGATCGTCGACGTGATCTTCTTCGGTATTCGATTGCGGCGCCGAATCGCTTGCGATGATCGCGGACGCGGCCGCTTGTGAAACTTCGGCGGTCTCGGACGGCGAGGCGGCCGCTTTGGCTTTGAGCTCTTTGGCGAGCAGGCGTTCGGCGTGCGAATTATGGATGCCGCCCAATTCCTGCAGCGAGTGCCACATCGCGAGGCAGCGCCGGACTTCGAGCAGTGTTCGGTCGTCGAGAACCGCCCGATGCAGTCGCCCTTCGTCATCTACGATCACGATTGAGGGCACCTGAGCGGGCACTCCTTTGCCGACGGCTTGCACCGCCTCCGGAATCGGAATCAGTACGCCGATCAGATCTGTTTTTGGAACGATCGCATAATGCCGCGAAAATCGGTCGTCCAACGCCATAAAGTCTGCAAGTGTAAAGGCGAGTTCCTCCGTCCGGGATTGCAATGTTTCGTCCTCGTAAGCAAAGCTGTGCACCGGCCAATCGTCGTCGGGCATTGGATTGTCATTGACGATCAGACGCGCCGCCCAGTCGGAACCCGCCGAAGGGTCATAGACGAGTGCCGGGAATGCCCGCGATTCCATCGCGGCGGCCGCAACGAGATAGGCAGGAGCGTCGCCCGTATGTCCGTTAACACCCGAAAACACGCTGAACAGAGCCGGCCCGTCATACGATAAACCGCTCATCAATAAATCGCGTTTTTTGAAAAGATGCGACGCGCTCGCCTGAAATACAAACACATCGGTCAATCCGATCGCCGTGTTGACCAGTTGGCGGGAACGCAGGCCAAGCGCAAGATGCCCCTCAGCGACCACTGACGGTTCAAGCACGTCGTCGGTTCGGACCAGAACTTTGACCGGAAGCCCGGCCGCAAGCAGTTCGATTAATTGCGCCGTCTCGGTCGGGTCGAGCGATTTACCGTCGGTGCAGACCAGATAATCAGGCAGTTCGGCGAGTTCGCCGGAATCGAGACCATTCGCGCCCAAGGCGTCAAAAAGCGCGTTGTGAACCGATTCGCGGTATTCGCCCTTTGCCTCAAGCTCGGCGACCGCCAGTGTTTTCACCAGTTCGACCGCTTCTTCGTGACGCTCTTGATAGGCTGATAATGCGTCCGAACATTTTTCAAACTCGCAGTTGTAAGATTCCTGACCGCCGTGGGCGAGCCGGTAGAATTTTTGATTTTCGAGCACCGCGATCAGGTTCTGAATGCGTCCGCGCCGTTCGTCCGAAAGTGCAAAGCCGGGTTTTGCGTCAACCAGAATTCGCGACATCGCCGCAAAGTCGAACGCGCCGGCAAACGATGCTCCGAGACCTGCCTTCAAACGCTCGGGCGACCGGCCGGCCGTTGAGCCGACCATTTCAGCTCCGAGTATGCCGCGAAGTTTTAGCAGCAATCGCCCGGTTCTGTTCCGGAACGCCTCGGTCTTCTCTGCCCGGATCGCATTCCACGCGTGACGAACGAGACGCGCAGGCAATGCGGAATCCGCATCAAAAAGATCGCCGTCAACGTCGAACGCGTGCCACAGGCGCATCGCCGAATCCCTCAGATCGTCGTCATTGTCCTCGGACAAAAGCGCCGCCGCGTTATGCCACATTGTCGCAAAATCGCCCGGGCCTTTCGCGGCAAGTTGTTTTCTTAATTCACGTTCAAGCCGGTAGCCGTGTCGTGCCAGACGGTCGCGATCAGGATTGTCATTCAGCAATTCAACTGCCGCATCTACCATTTTGCTGAGCGAAAGCACTGCGCGATCGGCCGTTCCCTGGCGATTGAGCACCAGCGGAAAGTCGTATCGCAAAGAACTCAAATCCGCGTAGCGGGCGAAAAGCACCGGGCGAAAATGTCTGTCCAACGGCTTCAGGTTCGATCCCTCCCGGCGACCGGTGAGATAGAAAACGATCTGTTGTTGGGTTATCTCTTCCATATGTTCCTATGCGGGTTCCGTTCCCTCCGGCCAGACCGTAAATTTGTCGAACTCGGCATCAAGTCCACTCCGCACCATATCTGTTGTCCGCAGCCGCGGATCATGCCTCAGATCTTCATAGCAAGCGACCTGATCGTTGCGGTAAAGTATGCCGACCGGAATATTGTCAATGGTCGAGGCGATCTCGCGTGCCCGATTCATATTCGCCGGATCGTGTTCTTCCATTTTGGTATAGACCCTCGCGAGCGTCGGGCTGATCTCGAGCCCGTCGCGATGATGCAGCAGCAATATCCTTTGCGGGTCGTGAAGCCACGGATCCATCTGTTTGGGCAGCCACTCGGGGCAGCGCTGAATGATCCGTATGAATGAAAAGCCTTTGTGGTGAAATGCCGCCGAGATCACCTGATAAAGCACTTCGGGGATCCAGTCAACGACCTGCGCGACAAATGAAACATTGGCGATGCCGAGCGTTACCGTGAGCGGATTGAGAGCTTCGAGATAACTGCCGCGCGGCGTCGTGTTGGTCTTGGTCCCGATCGGCGATGTCGGCGACGCCTGCTTTTTGGTCAATCCGTAGATCTGATTGTCGTGAAGCATCATCGTCAGATTCATATTGTATCTGACTGCGTGGATCCAATGCGCGGCGCCGATGCTGCAGCAATCGCCGTCGCCGGTGTTAACAAAGACATCGAGATCCGGCCGGGCAAGCTTGACGCCCTCGGCGACCGGCAGCGCGCGGCCGTGAATCCCGTGAAAGCCGTAGGTATTCATATAATGCGGCAGGCGGCTCGAGCATCCGATGCCGGACACGAAAACGGTTTTCTCAGGCAGCAATCCTTCGTCGCGGCAAAGCCGCTGGACTGCCGTCAGGATCGCGTTGTCGCCGCATCCGGTGCACCAGCGCGGAACGCCTTTCTGATAATCTTCGATCTCGTGCTGTTCGTCATACATTTGAAGCAAGCACTCGTTTGCGCTGATGGTTTGGGTCGCGGTGTTCATAAAAGTCCCTCCAGAACGACACGGCGGACGGTGTTCGGTTTGAGCGGCGTGCCGCGGCATTCGCTCCGGCAATCAATGTCAACCAGATACCGCGAACGCAGAAGCATCGCAAGAGCCGAGTATCGCCGGTTGGTTTCGTCTATCATCTCGTCCGCCATATCGTCGCACCAGTTGTTCTCGATCGTAATGACCTGTTTGAATCCGGCAAGGATCTCTTTGATTCCGGGCGGCATCGGCTGGATAAATGTCAAGTGCAGCGATGAGACCTTTTTGCCTTCGTCCTGCAGTTCTTCGACCGCCTCTTCGATCGCCCCCTTCGTACTTCCCCACCCGATCACGAGCATATCGCCGGTCGGTTCGCCGAACACCGTCGGCGGCATCAGGGTCTTTTGCAGTGTCGCGAGTTTCAGGCTCCGGGCGCGCATCCCTTGCTGATTGATCTCGGGGTCGTATGCGACATGGCTGTTGACGTCGTGCGCAAGCCCGGTCAGGGTATGCATACCGCCTGGCTGTCCGGGTATAAATCTTCGGGCAAGTCCCGTTCGCGGATCCCAGTCGTATGGTTTTGCGCCCGCCGGAATCGCGCTTTGATCGATCGGCGGCGCGAGCCACGCTTCGTCAAACTCCGGCCTTTTGAAAGGCTGCTGCGATGTCGCCAGATTGGCATCCGAGAGGATCACGACGACCATATTAAAAGTTTCGGCGATCTTGCGGGCGGTGATCACCGAATAGAAACAATCCTCGATCGTACCCGGCGCGATGACGACCTTTGGCGCGTCGCCGTGGCTGCCGAAGATCGTCGTCATCAGGTCTCCCTGCTCGGTTTTGGTCGGCTGTCCGGTGCTCGGCCCGCCGCGCATCACGTTGACGACGACAAGCGGTATCTCGCCCATCACGGCAAGACCGATCGCCTCCTGTTTAAGCGAATAGCCGGGACCTGACGTGATCGTGACCGTGCATTTTCCGGCGTATGATGCGCCGATCGCGAAAGCGCAGGCGGCAATCTCGTCCTCGGCCTGATGAACCACGCCGCCGATCTTTTCAAAAGCGTCGCTCAGATAGTGCGACGCCGAGGTCGCCGGCGTGATCGGATACATCGCGCAGATCTCCATCCCCGAAGCAAGCACGCCGAGAGCGAGCGCGGTATTGCCGTTCACGACGACCGTTGCATGCTGGTTCATACCGGCGCAGTAGTAGCCGAC
>JANLTD010000843.1:0-1792 GCA_031362765.1 Acidobacteriota bacterium
GCCGAAACGGCTTACAAATTCAAATTGCCTCAATACGAACATTTTTGTTTAGTTCTATTGGGTATTATCGCCCTAAGAAAAAACGATCTTTCTAATGCCCGCAATGCTTGTCTGGATGCGATTAAAGAAGCTGACAAAGTCATCACAAACAACTCGCTTCAATTCCGCGCCTGGGATACAAAAGGATTGGCTCAGTCTGTACTGGCATTATGCGAAAACGAAATCGGTTTCGACGCCGCTATTTTTGCCCATCGGCGAGCCAGAGAGATTGCCGGTGATCAAGGAGTAGTAAAGCGACTATTACTTTTATACAAGGAATTAGCGATTCTTGATCCGAATGGCTTATTAATCATACCAATTCAGGCATTGGGTGCGTAATAGTGATTTGGACAACATTTTTACTTGGTGGTAAGAATGCAATATGTAACCAATACAACAAAATGAACAAAGAATCGTCAAAATCTCCAACCCAGACCCAACGGGTTATTCGTGTGTTTGTCTCTTCAACATTCCGCGATATGCAGGCGGAACGCGATGAATTGGTCAAACGCACGTTTCCGCAACTAAGGAAATTATGTGATGAGCGCAATGTCGTTTGGAGCGAGGTTGATCTTCGTTGGGGCATCACGCAGGAACAATCCGAACGCGGCGAGGTTTTGCCGATTTGTTTGGCGGAGATCCAGAGATGCCATCCATATTTTATCGGATTACTTGGCGAACGCTACGGTTGGATTCCTGATGAAATTCCGCAAGAATTGATTGACCAAGAAGGCTGGCTCAAAGAACATCTCGATCATTCCGTGACCGAATTGGAAATTTTGCACGGCGTTCTCAATGAGCCGAAAATGAACGACCACGCGCTGTTTTATTTTCGTGATGCGGCTTATCTCGATTCCCTTTCCGATCAAGAAAGAACGGAATCCCTCGAAATTGCGACCGGCGACGAAATTGCGAAATACGGACAAAGCGAATCCGAAAGTCGCGCCGCCGAACGAAGACAAAAACTCGTCTCCCTCAAAGAAAAAATCAAGGATCATTGCGAACAAAACAAAATGCCTCCGCCGCGCTTATTTCCAAACCCGCAAGAATTGGGCGAAATCGTTTTGCGCGATATGACGGAAATCATCGAACGGCTTTATCCGAAAGATGAAATTCCCGAACCGCTTGACCGCGACGCTTTGGAACACGAAGCCTTTGCCCAAAGCCGCAAAAAGGTTTATATCGGGCGACAGGACTATTTTGACCGTTTGAACGCACACGCGCAAAACGAAGATCAACCGCTGGTTATTTTGGGCGAATCCGGTTCCGGCAAATCCGCGCTGCTTTCAAATTGGGCTTTGGAATATCGCCAAACGCATCCCGAAGATCTTTTGGTAATGCACTTTATCGGCGCCACACCTTACAGCGCGGATTGGGCGGCGATGCTCAGGCGCATCATGGGCGAACTCAAACGCCGCTTCGATATTCCGCAAGAGATTCCAGACAAACCCGACGAACTCCGGCCTGCTTTTACAAACTTTCTGCATATGGCGGCGGCAAAAGGCAAAGTCGTTTTGATTCTTGATGCCTTAAACCAACTCGAAGACCGCGTCGGCGCACCTGATCTTGTCTGGCTGCCGCCGTTTATTCCGCCAAACGTCAGGATGATTCTCTCAACCTTGCCCGGTCGCTCATTAGATAATCTGAAAGAACGCGGGTTGCCGACTTTGCAAATCGAGCCGTTAAGCATTGAAGAACGCCAACGGCTGATTCCCGAATATCTCGCCCAATATTCAAAAAAACTCGATGAAAA
>JANLTD010000872.1:0-4164 GCA_031362765.1 Acidobacteriota bacterium
ATCTGCATCGCCCGCGAAGATTCGGTTCTTGAAGGCGCACTGGAAAAGATCCGCGCGGCTTTACGGTAAATGTTAAGATGGTTTTGAGGCAAATTTATGATTCCGACCTTTGAACAAGCGATCGAAGTTATTCGTCAACTTCCGCCAACTGAACGCGAGAAAATAAAAAATTGGCTCGAACACGAAAGCGAAATCAATAAACCGGACGATTTTGAAGAGCGTCAGGTAAGGTTTCGACGTTCAATGCAATGGATTCAGGAAAACCGCGAAAAGTTTGACGGTCAATGGGTTGCACTTGACGATGGAAAGCTTTTGGCACACGGAACGGACGGGAAAAAAGTTTACGCCGAGGCGCAAGCCAAAGGAGTGAAAACGCCTTTGATGCATCGCGTCAGTATCAAAGAGGCGCAACCTTTCGGCGGATGGTAGAATGTCGGAAATAATAGAATTCGATAAAACTCATTTTTACACTATGTTTGATGTCGGAATTACCGTTTCCGTCAATCTCTTTTATGCTGAAGCAGAGGTCGAGTTTGATGCTAAAATTGATACGGGTTCAACTTATTGTGTTTTTCAAAGGCTTCACGCTGAACTTCTCGGATTAAGCGTCGAAGACGGCATCCCGATAGAAATCGGCACGGCAACCGGAAGTTTTCGCGCATTTGGGCATGAATTAAGACTCTCAGTTTTGGACATCGAAACCGTTTCAACCGTCTATTTTGCTGAAAGCGATTATTTTGACCGCAATGTTTTAGGCAGAATCGGCTGGCTTGATCGCGTAAAATTGGGTTTGATCGAGCAGGAAGGAAAATTATTTTTGAGCAAATACGGCAAATAATATGAAAAAAAATTCAGTTCTTCTTTTAGTTTTAAGTTTTCTGATTAATGTTCCCCTAATCCTCGCCGATGAAGGAATGTGGACTTTTGACAATCTGCCGCTCAGGCAATGGAAAGAGCGTTACAATTTTGAGCCGTCGCAGGAATGGATTGACCATATTCGGCTTGCTTCGCTGCGCTTCGAAGGCGGTTCGGCGAGTTTTGTTTCGCCCGACGGCCTGATCATTACAAATCAGCACGTCGCGAGCGGACAACTTGCAAAACTTTCGACCAAAGACAAAGATCTGGTCAAAAACGGATTTTACGCGCGCACTCAAGCCGAAGAATTGAAAACGCCCGATATGGAAGCCAATGTGCTGATCTCGTTTGAAAACGTCACAGAGCGCGTCCAATCGGCGGCCAAAGCGGGAGCGACCGACAAAGACGCGAACGCGCAGCGCCGTGCTGCCACGGCCGCGATCGAAAAGGAATCAACCGACAAAACGGGTTTGAAAAGCGATGTCATTTCCCTTTACAGCGGCGGCGAATACTGGCTTTACCGCTTCAAAAAATATACGGACGTGCGGCTGGTTTTCGCACCCGAAGAACAAATTGCGGCGTTCGGCGGAGATTACGACAATTTCACTTTTCCGCGTCACGATCTCGACATCACTTTTCTTCGCGCTTACGAAAACGGAGTCCCGGCGAAAACTCCACACTTTTTGAAATGGTCGGAAACGGGCGCGGTTGACGGCGAATTTGTGATCGCTTCGGGCAATCCCGGTTCGACGGCGCGGCTTTTGACGCTCGCACAGCTTCGTTATCAGCGCGACACGGGAAATCCTTTGCAGAAAAAAGTGTGGACACTGCGCCGCAACATTCTGGAAAATTATGCGAAAGGCGGCGACGAGCAACGGCGGCAGGCAAGCGGCGGAATTCGTTCGTTTAATAATTCGCTCAAACGCTTGACCGGTCAACAAGACGGTTTAATGAATCCGCGAATGTTTGCCAAAAAAGAAGCGGAAGAAAAGGCTTTGAAAGACCAATTGGCAAAGAAACCCGAATTGCAAAAGCTGTACGCGCCGGCTTGGAAACAAATCGAAAGGGCTTATATTGAACTCCCGAAAATGGCAAATCGGTTGGCGTTTTCAAACCTTGCGCCGTCGCGTCTGGCAACGATCGCCCAGCAAATTGTGCGTTACAGCGAGGAGATCAAAAAGCCGAACGACCAGCGCTATCCGGAGTTCAGCGATTCGCGCCTTGAAAGCTTCAAATCGAATCTTTTTTCAACTGCGCCGATTTACACCGAATTGGAACAGGCTTCGTTACAAGCGTGGCTCGAAGAAGCCGTCAAAACTTTGGGCGCAGGCGACCCGTTCATCAAAGCCGCGCTCGGCGATGCCGAGCCGTCGGAAGTCGTCAAGCGCGCCGTCAATGAAACAAAATTGAAAGATGTCGCCGAGCGTAAAGCCTTGTTCGAAGGCGGTGCCGACGCGGTTGCCAAATCAACCGATCCGATGATCGCTTTGGCAAAACGGGTCGAACCCATCGTTCGGGAGCTTCGCGCCTGGAACGAAGAAAAGATCACGAACGTCGAAGCAAGCGCGGGCGAACGCATTGCGAAAGCGCGTTTTGCGGCTTACGGCAGAACGATCGCGCCGGACGCCAATTTCAACCTTCGCGCCGCTTACGGAAGAGTCAAAGGCTACGAAGAAGATACAACGCTGGTTCCTTTCAAAACTACTTTTTACGGCTTGTATGACCGAGCCGAATCGTTCGGTAACGCCGAGCCTTTCAGTTTAACTCCGCGCTGGCGCGAAGGCCGCACGAAATTAGATCTCGCAACGCCGATCAATTTTGTTTATACGGCCGACACGATCGGCGGAATGTCCGGTTCGCCGATCATCAATCGCAACGGCGAATTTGTCGGTATCAACTTTGACAGCAATCTGCAAAAACTTTCCAATCGTTATTGGTATATCGAAGAAGAAGAAGGCTCGCGCGCGGTCGGCGTGCACAGCGCGGGAATTCTCGAAGCGCTCAGAAAACTGTATGATGCCGGCGATCTGGCCAAAGAATTGAACGGAAAATAAAATGTTTCGAAGCCTCCGCTTCGAAGCATCAAAGAAAAGTGTTAAGAAAAATTCTCAAATGGCTCGGTTATTTGTGTCTGTCGGTGATCTTCATTCTCGCGGCGCTTTACATCTATCTGGCGGCGCAAACCGGCAAACCGGCTGAATTGCGGGCGATCTTTCAAAAATCCGAAAAGATACGTCCGCTCGTTTTTGCGCATCGCGGCGGCGGCGGAGTTTTCCCCGAAAACACGCTCGGCGCGTTTGAATATTCCGCCAAAATGGGCGTTGACGTTTTGGAATTGGACGTTCATTCGACCGCTGACGGCACACTCGTTGTGATACACGATACAAAATTTGACCGCACCACGAACGGCAGCGGAAAAATCAGCGAAATAACCCTCGCGGAAGTAAAAAAACTCGACGCGGGTTTTAATTTCACGCCCGACGGCGGAAAAACTTTTCCTTTTCGCGGTCAGGGAATCAGCGTTCCGACTTTGCAGGAAATTTTTGACGCGTTTCCCGCAATGACCTTCAATATCGAACCGAAACAAACCGAACCTTCGATCACAAAGTCTTTGTGCGAAATGATCCGCACAAAGGAAATGACCGGAAAAGTGATCGTCGGCTCATTCCGGCAAACGGCGATTGAGGAATTTCGCGCCGCGTGTCCCGATATTGCGACCGCCGCGACGCCGCGTGAAGCAAGCGAATTTCTCGCAATGTATAAAGTCGGTCTCGCCGCGTCATACACGCCGCCGATGCAAGCCTTGCAGATCCCGCAAAATCTCGGCAGTTTGCAGGTTGTTTCGAAAGATTTTATCGCGGCGGCGCATAAACTTAATCTGCAGGTTCACGTTTGGACGATCAACGATCCCGCCGAAATGCAAAATCTGGCTGAGATCGGCGTTGACGGAATTATGACCGATTATCCCGACCGTTTAATGAATTTGCTCAGGCAAGGACAAACTCTCGTCAAAAAAGTTGAGTAATGATTTTAACGTCAATTCGGGATAAAAAAAGATACCCGCGGAAGTCGCGGAACACGCTGAAATTAGGGTAAAACCCGCCAAATGTGTAGAGTTTTTGATAGAAATTTACATTAACTGAGCGGTCTAAAAATTGCAAGGGCTTCAAAAACTAAGAAATTTTGCCCACGAAACACACGAAAGAAACGAAAAAAAATCATTCTAACCAAATCTTTTTTTCATTCTTTCGTCACTTTCGTATGTTTCGTGGGCAAAAATCTTAAAATATTTGGTAATGGAAATAATGA
>JANLTD010000886.1:0-1921 GCA_031362765.1 Acidobacteriota bacterium
CGAAGATACGGGCCGTTCCTTAATGAACTGTTGAAATTATTTTTTAGCTTGCCCAATGTTAATTAAATTGATCCCCGAAAAACTGCGTTCCATTTCTTCTTTAATCTAAACTCATTCAGATCAGGTTAAATCGCGTCTTCGGTGATCAAACCGAGCTTGAGTTTTACGTCGCGCTCGATCCGGCCGAACATCACCTTGTTTTCCTTGAGCAGATTCTTGACGTTTTCGCGACCCTGGCCGAGCCGTTCGGTCGAATACGAAAACCACGCGCCCGATTTTTCGACAATATTATGGACAACCGCCAGATCAAGAAGATCACCTTCGCGCGAAATTCCCTCGCCATACATAACGTCGAATTCGCATTCACGAAACGGCGGCGCGACCTTGTTTTTGACGACCTTGACGCGGGTTCGGTTGCCGACCATCCGATCGCCTTCCTTGATCGCGCCGATGCGCCGAATATCAATTCTGACCGAAGCGTAAAACTTCAGCGCCTTGCCGCCGGTCGTTGTTTCGGGCGAGCCGAACATGACGCCGATCTTGTCGCGAAGTTGATTGATGAAAATAAAACAGGTGTTGGTCGAGGAAATTGCGCTGGTCAGTTTTCGCAATGCCTGCGACATCAGACGCGCCTGCAATCCCATGTGTGAATCGCCCATTTCGCCATCAATTTCGGCTCTCGGAACGAGCGCCGCGACCGAATCAATGACGATCACGTCGATGCTCGCCGAACGAACCAGAGTTTCCGCGATGTCGAGCGCCTGTTCGCCCGAATCGGGTTGCGAGATCAACAGTTCATCAATATTGACGCCGAGTTTTTCGGCATATTCGGGGTCAAGCGCGTGTTCGGCATCAATATATGCCGCGACACCGCCGAGTTTTTGCGCCGACGCAACGACCTGGAGGGCAAGCGTCGTTTTGCCTGAGCTTTCAGGTCCATAGACCTCGATAACTCTGCCGCGCGGAAAACCGCCGACACCGATCGCGGCGTCTAAACTTAAACAATTTGTCGAAATTGCGCCGATCTCTTCGTGCGGGCGTTCGCCCAAACGCATGATCGAGCCTTTTCCGAATTTCTTTTCGATTTGTGACAAAGCCGACTCAATCGCTTTGCCTTTTGAATCTGTAGTCAATGCTACCGCCTCTTTTGCCATAGTAAGTTTCTCCTGTTTTTGTTTATTTTCACAAGCTCGAAAAAGAGTGTAACACAAGTAAGGAGCGTTTGTGAAATAGTGTTTCACGAATGAAACAAGTAATTTTCCGGTGAATCGGGAAAATGGATTTTAGGTTACGGAAGAATAATAGTTTGTCCGGATAAAAAAAGCAATATCCGAATGTCGGATTGGGGATGTCGGATTGCGGATTTGGGTTTTAATGTGAATCAATTGTTAAAAATACCCATAAATTCGACTTCAAGCTTCACGGAAATCAAAAATTAAAAAGAAACTAAGCAGGTGGCATAGAATCCCAAATCCGCAATCCCCAATCCGAAATCGGACTATCTTCGGACATAGATTTTATAAGTATAGCGGATTTCCTTTTCGCCGCCCGGAATCGTCAGATTCCATTTGACGACCGAATTCGGATTGACCGATTGCAGATTCAAACCTTGACGCGAGATCTTTCCGTCATCGGTCGCCGAAATCGCTTCGCCGACAAAATTGCGTGTGAGGGCAATTTCGACCGGTTCCTTTTTGACGTTGCGGAGCTTGATCGTGCCTTCGACCGTGATCAGATCGAAATTGTAAGTGCCCCCGCTGTATCGCATAGTTGTTTGCGTACGGGACTTTTCTTCGAGCGTGTGCGTTCCGATAACTTCCGTCGCGGGGGTGATGCGCAAGATATTTTCGCCGCCGACGGGCGTAAATGAAAGCATATCTTGTCCCATCGGTTTCCATTCGCGGAACGAGAGTGCGGGCGC
>JANLTD010000888.1:0-4615 GCA_031362765.1 Acidobacteriota bacterium
AGACCGAAGAAGTCGTGCCGGGCGACATCGTTTTGGTTCGTCCGGGCGAAAAAATTCCGGTTGACGGCGTTTTGGTCGAAGGAAGTTCTGCTGTTGACGAATCAATGCTGACGGGCGAAAGTCTGCCGGTCGAAAAGAAAATAAATGATGAAATTTTCGGCGCGAATATCTATAAATCCGGTGCGTTTTCCTTCAAAGCCACGAAAGTTGGCAAAGACACGGCTTTACAGCAAATCGTCAAATTAGTGCAGGATGCGCAAGGCTCGAAACCGCCGATTGCGAAACTCGCCGATACAATTAGCGGCATTTTCACACCGATTGTTATTTGCATTGCGATTGCGACATTTGTCGTCTGGTTTGTCGCGGCTTCGCCTGAAGTTCGGTTTACAATGGCACTGGTCAATTTCGTTTCCGTTTTGATTATCGCCTGTCCGTGCGCTTTAGGGCTGGCGACGCCGACGGCAATTATGGTCGGAACGGGTAAGGGCGCGGAAAACGGAATTTTGATCAAGGGCGGCGATTCACTCGAAACAGCGCATAAACTAAATACGATAGTGCTCGACAAAACCGGCACGATTACCAAAGGCGAACCGAGTTTGACGGACGTGGTGACGGCTGAGGGTTTGACAGAAGATGACTTTTTGAAAATTGTCGCTTCCGCCGAAAAACAAAGTGAACATCCGCTCGCGGCGGCAATTGTGCGTGGTGCAGAGGGCCGAAATTTACAATTTGAAAAGGTTGAGAATTTCAACGCGCTCGAAGGTCGCGGTATCGAAGCGCGCATTGCGGGCAAAGATTTACTGCTCGGAAATTTGCGCCTGATGAACGAGCGAAAAATTGCATTAAACGGTGCGGAAACGACGGTTGAAAAACTTGCAAGCGAAGGTAAAACGCCGATGTTTGCGGCGATTGACGGGAAATTTGCCGGAATTGTAGCCGTTGCGGACACTATCAAGCCGGAATCAAAGGAAGCGATTCGCACTTTGCAAAATTTAGGATTGGAAGTTGTGATGATGACCGGCGATAACAAACGGACAGCAGAAGCAGTTGCCGCGCAAGTCGGAATCAAGCGGGTTTTGGCGGAAGTTCTGCCCGAAGGAAAAGCAGGCGAAATCAAACGTCTGCAAGCCGAAAAGAAAATCGTCGGAATGGTTGGCGACGGAATAAATGATGCTCCGGCACTCGCGCAAGCCGATGTCGGCATCGCCATCGGCACGGGAACGGATGTGGCGATTGAAGCGAGTGACATTACGCTTATCAAAGGCGATTTGCGCGGCGTATCAACGGCAATCGCATTATCGAAGGCAACAATCGCAACCGTTAAACAAAATCTTTTCTGGGCATTTATTTACAATGTGATCGGCATTCCGATTGCGGCAGGACTGCTTTATCCGCTGACAGGTTGGCTGTTATCGCCGATAATCGCGTCGGCGGCGATGAGTCTTTCCTCGGTTTCGGTCGTTGCCAATAGTTTGCGTCTGCGCTCGTTTAGTGCGCCGAAGGTTAATTAATACAGGAGGTTTGAAGCTATGGACACGATGGAAATTTTAGTAATTATTGGCGGGGTTGGATTGATTGCGCTGACGCTTTGGTATTTTTTCGGCGAACGCGAAAAGGTTTCCGCCGAAACCAATGATACAGGCGTTCAAGAGATAAAAGTGACGGTCAAAGGCGGTTATTCGCCCGATGTGATTGTAGTAAAAAGCGGCGTTCCTGTGCGGCTTAATTTTTACCGCGACGAGACTTCTTCGTGTAGTGAGAAAGTCGTTTTCGGAGATTTTGGGATTGCCAAAGATTTACCGGCATATAAAACTACGCCGATTGAATTTACACCTGAAAAGACAGGCGAATTTACGTTTGCCTGCGGAATGAATATGATTCGTGGGAAGTTGATTGTTCAATAATCATAGTTTTTATTGAACGAAAGCTAGTCTTCGTCTTTCGGCAAAAGGCCTTCATTTTTTTGGTTGAGTGCGTTTTCGATTGCCTTCCATTCTTTATGATCGTTGAGACGACGAAAATCGGTGTCTTTGCTTTTGGCGAGGTCGCTTAACATCTGTGTAGATTGATTGTTTTTGATGGCTGTGGCGGCGGCTTCCGAAAGCGCGTGAAATGTTTCGTGATGACTGGGCGATGGAGCCAAAAGTAACGCGCGTTCGTAAGGAAACCGATAATCGGTCGGATATTTTTTCTCCGCGTTTTCGAGTTCTTCGGCAATTTTCTCAATCTGTCCGGCTTTAGCGGTTGTTCGTTCTTTACGCAAGCGATCTAACTCGCTGTCAGCGGGATTGACGGAAGGCGAAGAGTTGATATTTTTTGAGTCATTTTCGGTCGAATTTTTATTATTCGTCGAATTGATATTTGAAACTTTGTTTTGATTATTACTGACAATTTCGCCTTGCGGACGAAGCCAGAGCCACATCGCAGTTGCCCCGATGCCGCCAAAGAACAAAAAGCCCAAAACAACGGCGGTAATTAAAAGCAGCACGGTGCTTTTCTTTCTTTCCGGCGTTTGTCCGGCAGTTGCAAAACTGGTTGGCGTAAGTTGCTTATCACCGGAGTAAGAAGGCATCGAAACCGTCGGCGGTTGGTTGGCGGAAGTCGAAATCGGCTGAACCGATTCGTTGGTCGGAATCGCCCCGAAGTTAAACGCTACGCCTTGTTGAGTAAATTGTTGTTGATTATAGACGGCTGTTGTGAGTTCTCTCGCTAAATCGGCAGCAACTGGCGGACGCGCTTCGCGTTTTTTCTCCAAGGCATGCAAAACGACGGTTTCAACTGCCGAAGAAATGTTTGGGTTGATTTGGCGAAGCGGCGGCGGCGGTTGGATGACCTGCTGAACGGCGACTGCGGTCGAACTCGGCGCGTTGAACGGGACAATGCCGCACAGCATCTCGTAAAGCACGATGCCGAGACTGTAAATGTCCGAACGACCATCGAGTTGTTCGCCCATACATTGTTCGGGCGACATATAACGCGGTGTTCCGACGATAGTTCCGGTTTGCGTTAAGTTCGACGAACTGATACTCGAAAGTTTGGCGATGCCGAAATCCAAAACCTTGACGCGCAAACCGGCAGACGTTTCCTGCACGATGATGTTGTCGGGTTTTATGTCGCGGTGAATCAAGCCGATTTGGTGCGCTTCATTCAAAGCGGCGCAAACTTGCGTAATTATTTCGGCGATGAGCGATATGGCTAACGCGCCTTGTTGCGAGATAAGTTGGCGCAAAGTTCTGCCTTCGATGAACTCCATCACCAGATAGCGTAAGCCCTCTGAAGTGACGCCGTAATCATAAATAATGACGGCGTTCGGATGTTTGAGATGCGCCGCCATTCGCGCCTCAAGGCGAAATCGTTCGGCGGTTTGCGGGTCGTTGCTTTTGTCGCTTCGCAAAACTTTGACTGCGACTTTATCGCCGATGTGAAGGCGTGTGGCGAGATAGACTGCCCCGACTCCGCCCGTCCCGATTTTGGCATCCAATTGATATTTGCCGTCAAGCGTGCGACCGCTCAAATTTTCAGCCGTTACGCCAAACAAAGATGACGGTGGCGTTTCCTGGTAATTTCCGCTGGCTTGCACTAAATTTTCAGTGACGGCTGCAAACCCGGCACCACACTGTAAACAAAAAGTGTTTTCTTTTGAGTTATTTGTGTTGCATTTCGGACAAATCATCCAGTAACCTCGTTTTTAACAGTAGTATTGAAGATAATCTAATCGGCTTTTGATGTCAAAAAATTGCCGACGGCCTGATTGAGGGATGTTTTCAATAATTGATTGGCAAATGAACGACTAACTTGGTGTTTGTTTTTAGACAGTTCTGTTTGCAATTATACAGTATTTAAGAATAATAGCACTTGAATCAGCCAAATATCGGCGTTTCAAAAAGGCACACGGCTTGCTTTAATAACGCGATGTGTAAGTTTACAAATTCGTTCAAGCGGTTTCTCTCCGCCGCTTGAACGGTAAAAGTGTCATTGGTGAAAAAAGAAAAATATATTCCGGCTTTAAGCTATGATTGGCTGACGCCTTTTTACGATTCGGTCGTGCGTTTGACGACGCGGGAAAATACGTTCAAAAGGGCGTTGGTCGAACAATCCCGAATTGCGCCCGCAAACCGTGTTCTCGATCTTGCGTGCGGCACGGGAACGCTCACAATTTTGCTCAAGAAAACCTTTTCGCAAGCCGAAATCACAGGCTTTGACGGCGACCCGAAAATTTTGGAAATTGCCGAAACAAAGGCGAAAAAAGCAGGCGCCCGAATTCAATTTGAAAAGGGAATGTCGTTTAATCTGCCTTTTGCCGACGAATCTTTCGACCGTGTTGTTTCGAGTTTGTTTTTTCATCATTTGACGCGGGTAAATAAGTTGGCAACTTTGCGGGAAGTTTGGCGGGTTTTGAAACCGGACGGTGAGTTGCATATTGCCGATTGGGGATTACCAAGTAATTTCTTGATGCAGTTTGCCTCTCGCGGAATCGAACTGCTCGACGGCGCGGAAACGACTGCGGATAATTTCAACGGTCTTTTGCCGTCTATTGTGATGGAACCAGGTTTTCGGGAAGTTGCGGAAACGCGGCATTTTAATACTTTATTCGGCACAATCCGATTGCTGAAAG
>JANLTD010000893.1:0-5517 GCA_031362765.1 Acidobacteriota bacterium
TTTATCAACAAAAACATCACGGCTTGCCGCGAGTGGTGCCATTTCGCGGTAATCAATCGCCGCCGTTTTGCCGTCCTTAAATCGGATCAGCATAAATCCGCCGCCGCCTAAGTTTCCGGCTTCGGGATAAACGACTGCCAATGCCAACGCAACAGCGACCGCTGCATCAACCGCATTACCGCCTTTTTTCATTATTTCAACACCGATTTTGGAGGCTAATTCGTGTTGCGAAGCAACGATTCCGTGTTTCGCCCGAACGGGTTCACGCCACGCGCCAAAAGTTTTTTGCGGCAACGGGAATAAATTCAGGAAGTAAAGGAATAGAACAAAAAAGGCTATTTGTCGGTTAATTTTCTTCATATTTGGAATTAGTATTTCAGAATTTGTTCCTTTAACATTACGGAAAAAACAACAAATGTTCAAAAAAATAAAGTCTTTTTTAAAATTTCAGTAGTATTGATTGTATATTAAAGTAAAAAAAGTCTTGGAAATTATCTAAAAATAGGGTAAATTTATTAATTAATAATTCAATTGTTTAAGTTTTCGACAATTTTATCTTTCGAAATAGCGAATTATCTTTCGGAGCGGAGTTACTTGTATTATGAAAAAAATATTTTCTTTCTTGGTGATCGTCATATTGAGTCTACTGACAACGATTGTAGTATTTTCACAAAAAACCAAAAACGTCCGCGTTAAAAAAACCATCAAATCAAAGACTTTGCCGCAGTCGGATGTCAAATTGGCAAGTGCAGAAGCATTTTCTGACGGAAACGGCGTTTATCTGCAATGGCAAGCCGAAACCGAAATTCAAAATTTTGGGTTTTTCGTTTACCGAATAACTGAAAAAGGAACCGAATTGGTGAGCCCCTCAATAGTTGGCGGCGGAACTTTGACCTCAGCAGAATCGGTTATTTACGGCGGAAAATATACTTTCTTTGATGACAAAGGCGATCTTACGAGTTCTTATTACATCGAAAGTATTGGATTGGACGGAAAAAGAAAAACTTTTGACCGAATTTTTCCGACATATCTCGGCGATTTAACATTTGTTGCAGGGCTTACATCCGAACAATTGAGAAAACAGACTGAAACAAAAAATCCTCTGATCGAAAATAGTAAAGCAAATTTACCGTCTGATCTGCGTAGGGAAATTGAAGCAAATAGTTTACCGGCGGATATAAATTCGCAACGGTGGGTTGTCGCCCAACCCGGTGTCAAAATTGGCGTCAAACAAGAAGGAGTTTATCGTGTTTCACGGACTGAACTCCAAAACGCGGGATTTAACGTTAACGCGCCCGGTAATCTTTGGCAGTTGTACAAGGACGGCAATGAACAATCCATCATTGTTGGGGACAACGACTCTTACATTGAATTTTACGGAAATCGTATTGATACGTTAGAAAGCGGAACCAAAGTCTATAATTTGATTGTCGGTTCACAGAGCGGCAAACGCATCGGCACGAAAGTTTTGCGACCTCTTTCCGGAATTGTAACGGCGATCAATTACAACCAATCATTTATTCGAAAGGAACGTCAAATATATATTTCATCAGACATATTAAACGGAGATGACGAAAATTTCTTTAGCAATGTCGTGATTCTCGGTTCTGGTTCGCCGACACCAACCCCCGCGACTTTGACTTTCAATTTAACCGGCGTGGATTTCAGTGTTGCAAAATGCTCAATAGATCTGGGCATTCAAGGCATCACCTCCTCTTCGCATCAAATTTTGCCGAAGATAAATGGCGAAGCGTTGGACATGATTACCGGAAACGGTAAAGTTCTGATGAATGGTCATTTTGAGGTTCCGACGAGCTTTTTGCGGGAAGGGACAAACACTCTGCAATTGCAAGCTTTCGGAGGTTCCGGCGACATTGACCTAGCTGAATCAATAAAAGTAACTTATTGGCGCAAATATGAAGCGAATCAAAATCGCGTTTCATTTTATACCTCAAATTACCGTGCAAGTACCGTCTCAGGCTTTACTTCATCAAATATAAGGGTTTTCGACCTGACGTTTCCGGATAACCCGACACTGCTGACAAATTTGAGAATTGACAATAACAGCGGAAACTACAGCGTTATTTTGCCTTCAAATCGGGGTCGGGCTGCTTTTGCGGCAGAGGATTCGGCAATTTTAGCGGCTGATTCGGTCATTCAAAATTCTCCGTCAACTTTGGCGACTTCGGCACATAGTGGCGAGTTGATAATTATTTCCCATAAAGATTGGATGACGCAGGCGAATAATTGGGCAAATTATCGTCGCGGACAAGGTATGAGCGTCGAAGTTGTTGATGTTGCCGATATTTTTGATGAATTCAGTTATGGCTCGACCAACACGACAGCCATGACCAACTTCTTTATCTATGCGAAAAATAATTGGCAAACACCGCCGAATTTTGTTTTATTGATCGGTGACGCGACGTATGATTTCAGAAATTATGAAAATCGCCCGTTTCAAAGTTATGTTCCGACAAAATTAGTTGATACCATTTATGAAGAAACCGGAAGCGATGAAGCCTTGTGCGATTTTAATGACGATGGCTTGGCAGAACTTGCGGTCGGCAGAATTCCGACCAGAGATACGCAGACCGTGACGTTGATTTTGAATAAAACAATCGCTTTTGAATCAACGATTGCCACGGCTGCAAATCGCGGCGCGCTTTTCGCGAGCGATCAGCCGGACGGGTATGATTTTGAAGGATTGAGCCATCGTCTTGCAGATCAACTGCCGATGAGTATGCCGAAATCATTCATCAATCGTGCGCAACCCGATGCCCGTAATCTTTTAATTGCCGATATGAATACGGGGCGGTATCTTGTTAATTATTCCGGACACGGTTCGACCGGAATATGGGCGTCTTCTTCATTCTTTGGCAGCCCGGATGTTTTTAGTCTGACAAATGCCTCCAATTATTCGGTTTTCACGTTGCTAACTTGTCTAAACGGATATTTTCTCAATACCAATGACGCTTTAGCGGAGATGGGTTTGAAGGCCCCCAATGGCGGAGCGGTGGCAATGTGGGCTTCGACCGGTAAAACAACTCCGGATGTGCAGGAAATTATGGCAACCCGTTTCTATAACCGAATTGCGGTCAGTAATATGACTAGAATGGGTGAATTTGTTAATGACGCGAAACAAAGCCTGGTTGGCGGACGTGATGTTCGTTTATCGTGGGCTTTGCTTGGCGACCCGACTTTGAAAATTAAATAGTTCAAAGACGTCAAATACAAAAAAAGGCAAAGGCGGAAATAGTTCTACCTTTGCCTTTTTTTCCTTAAAACCAATTATTTCGGTTGAATCCTCAGCATATAAGTGCAAACGGAAATCGGTACACCGGGCGTGATCGCAATTTGCTGGCCGATTTGGAGTTCGTAATTATTGATAATCGCCGGATTGCGGCCTTCGTTGATCATCGAAAAATTACCCTTGCCATCTGTCATAAAGGTCAGATGACGGCGGCTGATTTCAGGATCGCCCTGAAGTGAAATATCAACCGGCTTTGATTTTGAGCCGCGTCCGATACAGATTTGGTTTTGATAAACCGGGACGACATTCTGCCGAACACCACCGCGCCAGATCTCAAGTTTATAAAGTTCGGTGACACGTTTTTGGACGTGCGTCATTTCTTCTGCCGATTCTTGAAGCGGTAAAGAGGCTGCTTGAGATGCGTTTTGAACATTGGCGACCACCGGCTTAAAACTGCCGGGCAACATTGTCGGCGGCGGATCATTGTTGATTGACGGGTTCTGTAAAACAGGTTGATTCGGGACAATATTAGGCGGCGGCTGATTTTGAACAATCGGCTTCGGCGCAATGTCTGCGGGCGGTTTGGCCCGCGAAAGAATGCTTGTTTTGTTGGCGTTCGGGTCTTCCCAACTGTGTTGGACGCGAATGCTTCCTTGTTCCAGAGTGCCGTCAACACGAAGCTGGACGGCGAAACTTTGCGTTTCGAGTTTCTTTTTGCCGGCGATTTCTTTGGCTCGCTCAGCTAAGATATGATAAAGACCTTGTTCAAGCCCGCGCCGTTTTGCTCCTTGCCATTCTTTGTCGTCTTCGTCGCTTAGAAAAATCGTATATTCAGTCGGAATGATGGCAGTTCCTTGCGGCAATGGCACCAATTCTTTTTGCATCACGCCTTCGACTTCGCGAGCGATTTTGACGATAAATTCTTCCGCCTGACTGCGCGGTTTGACCTGCGCGTCGCGGGCGGCTTCTTCTAGAACCAATTCAGCAGTTTCGCCGTCGATCCATTTTCTGACCTTATCAAGAACGCTCATAGTTTTTTGAGTAGAGAGTTAAGAGATGAAAGCGGAGAGAAAATACTTTTAGTCTTAGCACTTCGCTCTTTACTCTCGATTCTCTACTAATTATCAACATCAATAAATTTCTTATTTACCCAACCGTGTTCGGCATCAGTCGGCGATTCCTTTGGACGACCGAATTCCGTTATATCAATTTCATACCAGTTATCCTTAGAATTTACAATTCGAACGCGGGAATTTTTCGGTACAAGACCGATTTTTTGACCATTTGGATCGCCCGTCAAGCGCAAATTAACGTCACTCGTTGCAATTCCGGTTGGCTTGCTGAACGGATTTTTTATTTCCGGTAAAATACCTTTGCCTCGCAGATAGCTATGCGTGCCATAAAGAATACCGCTGAAAACAAAAAGCACGAACAGAGTTATCGCAAAACGGCGCAGAAATTTCTTTTTGCGTTTGGGCGTTTCACTTTCATTTTGGATAACGGGTGGCTGCAGGATCGGTATATTTCTTAACTGTTGATTTTGAAAATCATTCAGTTTCATTGCGGTATCAACTTTGACAACAACCGCCGGGTTTTTCAAAACCTGATTGTTTTGAAACTTCATTTCTTTTGAAGTATTGAATGTCGGTTTCTGGGGCGCGAGCGGGGTGTATCCGCGGGCGACATGCGCTTTCGGTGTTGTCATTTGACGCGAAGCGATCTCGGTTCTTACTTCGACATCATCTGAATTACAAAGTACTTTGACCCGCGCTAAATCTTTCCAAAATTCGTTGACGGTCTGCTGGCGGTCAATTGGATCGTTGAGGGTTGCTTTATGCAGAACTTGTAACAGTTCGTGTGCCCAAAATTCGTGTCTGACGGCGTAGGGCAGTTCTTTTATCGGCTGATTTGCAAAAAAGCGCGGTGATTCACCGGTGAACAAAACATAGGAGGTTTTGGCGAGCGAATAAATATCGGCAGCCGGTGTTAGTTCCGCGACCTCAAAATGTTTGCCGTCTGCGGCAAGCATCGGGCTATGCTCGGGCGGCGCGTAGATATTTGTGCCGACGCGCGTGATCGGCGAATCGGATTGCGAAAATCTGGCGACACCGAAATCGGCGATTTTAAGAATTTTGAGGTCGGCTGTCAGCAGCAGATTTTGCGGTTTGATGTCTCGGTGAATGACGCCGGATTTATGCGCGTGCGAAAGTCCGGCGCAAACCTGTTCGAGATAATCAAAGGATTTGTCTAAGGTCAGAGACTTTTCG
>JANLTD010000908.1:0-3930 GCA_031362765.1 Acidobacteriota bacterium
CGGTGCCTTCTGCGCCGTAGATCCTGAGCGGTTTGGTGCGCGCCTGCATTTCCGGCGCGTGTCTTGTTCCGAACAGAAACGGGGCGAGTCCACCGATATGGTCAAGGTGAAAATGCGACAGCCAGACGGCATCAAGATTCGCCCAATCGCAACCTTGTTCAGCCATCCGCTGGATCGCCGCCGCCGAAAAATCAAGCAGAATCGTCCCGCCCGATGTTTCGAGCCAATACGCCGAGCTGCTTCTTTTCGGGTGCGGAACCGAACTGCCGGAACCTAATACCGTCAATTTCATATTTCAGTTTACAGATTTCAAATCAAAAATTTGATAGAATCCATTTCAATTATATATTGGAAACTAAATTAACAAATAAACGAACATCCATTCGGAATAAGTAACAAGTTGCATAGCTCCGATAAACTTTAGCAAAATTATTATACAAATTTCCGAAAATTGAAATTAAATATGGAAACAGATATTTTGGCCGTTTTCGCACATCCCGACGATATGGAACTAACCGTCGGCGGAACGCTTTTGAAGATGAAGTCTTTGGGCTATAGGACGGGCGCGCTCGATCTGACACAGGGCGAAATGGGAACGCGCGGCAGCGTCGGGATCCGCGCCCAAGAGGCATCGGACGCCGCGCGGATCTTAAAGCTCGATATTCGCGAAAATTTGGGTTTGCCTGACGGGCGCGTTTTTACGGACGATGAATCACGCACCAAACTTGTCCGCGTTTTGCGTCGTTTGAAACCGAAAGTGATCTTGACGCATCAAACGGACGACCCGCATCCCGACCATAATCATATTGCAAATCTCGTGCGCGAAGCGGCGCGGCTCGCTTCGATGCAAAAGTTTGATATTGATTTCGGGCAACCGCGAACAAATGTGCCGATGGTCGCGCATAATATCTTTTCACAGCGCGTCGTGCCGTCATTTATCGTGGACATTTCGGAGTTTCTCGAACAGAAGATGGACGCGATCCGCGCTCACGCGTCGCAATTTCACGATCCGGATTCAAAGGATCTGGAAACGCGTCTGACGGGCAAGGGTTTTCTCACCGAGCTCGAAACGCGTTCGCGCTATTTCGGAAGCCTGATCGGCACGGCAGCGGGTGAACCGTTCTTTGTCCGCGAGGCTTTAAATATCGAAGACCCCGTGCAATTGTTGACGCGCCCGATGAATCTTTATTCTTAAAAAGTTCAGAGTAACGGCTTCAGCCGTGAAAAACTGTCGTGTTCGGACAATACACACGAAACCTTAAACTTTTCTGAGGGCGAACGCTTTTCACGGCTAAAGCCGTAACTCTGAACTTTATTGATACCAAATCCGGTGAATCTGCGCGTTAATGATTGCCGAACAATTTCACGGCAGCGCAATAATTAAAAAAAGGAGATTATTTAATAACAATGGATGCAAATTCCCCTGAATTAGAACAACCGCCGCAAATGCCGCCGCAAGCGGTGATAATGCAAATGGCAATGGGCTTTATCGTTTCGCAAGCTCTCGCGGTTGCGGGACGGCTCGAAATCGCCGATTTACTAAAGGACGGCGCGAAAACCGCTGAAGAATTAGCCGAATTGACCGCGACGCACGAACCTTCGCTCTATCGTCTGCTCCGTGCGCTGGCAAGCATCGGTGTTTTGCACAAAGACGCGGACAAATTTTCCAATACGCCGCTTGGCGACGTGCTCCGCTCAGATCATCCGCAATCAATGCGCGCCGCCTTGCATATGATGGGCGACCCCGAACACTGGAATTCGCACGGCAATATGCAGCAGAGCGTCAAGACGGGCGAGATCGCGTTTGATTACACCTTCGGAATACCGGTTTTCCCGTATTTCGCCGAAAATCCGGACGCGGCGGCAGTTTTCGACCGTTCGATGACGAGTTTTAGCACGGCCGTCGCCGAAGCCGTCTCTTCTGCTTACGATTTCAGCGAAGCCGAAACAATTGCCGACATCGCCGGCGGACACGGAATTTTGCTTGCCAAAGTCCTGCAGAAAAACCCGCAGGCGAAAGGCATTTTGTTTGAACAACCGCAGGTTCTCGAAGGAAACATTCTCGCAAAGGAAGGTGTCGCGGATCGCACGGCGCTTGTCAGCGGCGATTTCTTTAGCGAAATTCCGGTCGCCGCCGATATTTATCTGATGAAATTCATTATTCACGATTGGAACGATGAGCAATCAATCACGATCTTAAATAATTTGGCAAACAGCGCACCGCAGGGAGCAAAACTATTGCTCGTTGAAACGGTCGTCGAAGAAGACGACAACGCGCCGTCTTTGAGCAAAATTATGGATCTGAATATGCTCGTGATGACCGGCGGAATGGAACGCACACCGAGCGAATACGCCGCGCTATTCGAGAAAACGGGTTTCCGGCTCGAAAAAGTTTATCCGACCGCGCCGCTCCAGATCGTCGAGGCGGTCAGGGTTTAGAAGAGGAGATGAGGAGTGGAGGAGTGGAGGAGAAAAGGAGATTTTTTCATTGCTGAGCGGCACAGTTATTGCCTACTTGAAAATTACTAAAATTTAAGAGACTTTTGCCTAGTCGCTCCGCGAAAGACACGAAAGATACGAAATCAAGAACGAAGTTTTGGCAAAATTGCTTTTTTTTCGTTTTTTTGGTGTCTTTCGTGGGCAGATTTTCTTGGTTTTCGAAACCTGCGCAATTTTTAGACCGCTCAGTAACGAGATTTTTTTCGTAATCTCGAATTTGAAATATCGATTTTCGAGATCATAGTCGAAAAATTCTCTCCTCCACTCCTCCACTCCTAATACTGCGCCGTAAAATTAAGATCCGAAAGACCTTGGCAACGCTGACAATTTGCGGCGCGAATGTAAATCGTTTCGATTGAACCTGGAAAATGTAGGTTTCGCCCGATAATCGTTCTATTTATTTCACGTTGGAAAAAAAGACATCAAGCGTTTGGCTCGCCTCGGTTGAATAAAAAAATATCAATCCATAAAAATTTATTGTCACAAAACTCCGAGCGTCGGTGTTTTCAAACCAGACAGCACGCTTCTTGCGAAAAAATAATAGACATACTTTGGAGGGATTTTCTTGTAATGTTAAATTCAAATAAAATACGTTTCTGCTTTTATAGCTTATTGTTAGTGGCTTTTGTTCTGTGCGGTGAAGACGCTTCGGGACAAAACAAGGAAAAAGATAAATACAAAAATAAAAATTACAACAGCGAGTTTTGTTCAGACAACTGGAATTGGTCAAACGGCGGCAAGGTTTCGAGCCGCGATCTGCGTGAAACGACCGTGTCGGGCGGCAGTCTGACGGTTGACGGCAAGCGCAACGGCGGAATTTGGGTCAAAGGCGAAAACCGTTCGGATATTCTGGTCCGCGCCTGTGTCCAATCGTGGGCAAAAACAGACGAGGAAGCAAAGTCTTTGGCAAAAAATGTCCGCATTGAAACAAGCGGAACGGTGCGCGCCGAAGGCGCCTCAGATGACGAAAAAAACTGGTCGGTTTCGTATCAGATCCTCGTTCCGCGCAACACCGATCTCAAACTAACGACACTCAACGGCGGCATCTCGATCGAAAATGTCGAAGGACGGCTCGAATTTGAGGCGAAAAACGGCGGCATTCATCTGAGCGATCTGGCGGGCGATGTCAAAGGCCGAACAACCAACGGCGGTCTGCACATCGAACTCGCGGGCAATACGTGGAAAGGTAACGGGCTCGATGTCGAAACGACCAACGGCGGCGTTCATCTGACGATGGCGGAAAATTACGCGGCGCGTTTTGAAACCAAAACAGTTAACGGCGGTTTCAAAAGCGACATCGCCGGTTTGGAAGTCGAAAAAGAAAAAGACGAAAACGGCTACCGCCGGCAAGGTGTTAATATCAGCCGCGATCTCAACGGCGGCGGTGCACTGGTGCGCGTCGTAACGACCAACGGCGGCGTGAAGATCG
The DNA here is from genome assembly GCA_031362765.1 of Acidobacteriota bacterium. Classification (GTDB taxonomy): domain Bacteria; phylum Acidobacteriota; class Blastocatellia; order Pyrinomonadales; family Pyrinomonadaceae; genus JAFDVJ01. Next base: position 3,929 of record JANLTD010000908.1, read on the forward strand.
GA
>JANLTD010000950.1:0-10282 GCA_031362765.1 Acidobacteriota bacterium
CAACGATCAGACTTCCCGCCGGCGTGATCTTTCTTCCTTGTGAAGCAGGTTCTTCTGCTATCTTCACATCAAGATTTGCCGATGAAACGTTTGTATCCTCAAAATATAAAACTGTGCAAATAAATCCCAATAAAGTGAACAAAATTCCGATTTGGCGTAATTTCATAGAAGATTCTTTTAACCTCGAATTGTTTTTTTACAACCGGTAGAGTAAATATTATATCTTTGTTTTGCAAATCTTGTAATGCCTCAGTAAAAAGTTAGGAATTCACATTTTGACAAATTGCGGGCGTAAACAACCCTTCCAGACCTGAAATTTAATGTCAATTAATTGATTTTCTTTCATCTTTTCTCAAATTAAAGGTGAAAAAGACCCGCTAAAACCAATTTCAGGTCTGGAAGGGTTGTTTTGCGCCCGTTGTTTCAGCATAAATCTTATCTGTAACTTTATACTAACGCATTACCAAATGCCGTAATGCCTCAGTAAAAAGGTTCAGAAAGATTTTCTGCCCACGTGCACACACGCGTATAAACTAAAACAAAACAGTAATTGAGTTTTTTTTCGTAATTTTCGTGGGTTTCGTGGGCAGATCTAACTTTTTATCGACGCATTACCAAATGCAAAAAAAAATTGTTGGCAATCGAGGGTGGAGTGTGCTAAAATAAAATTCCTGTTTAGGAAAAAGGAGAAAATAATATATGAATTGTTGGCACTGTAACAATGAACTTGTATTGGATTTTACGGGTGAAGATTTTGAAAAGTTCTACCATTGCACGGTTTGTGAAAAATGGTATGAAAGCTATAAAGAAAAAGTAAAGATCAACGGGGCTGTTCCTGTCAGATTTGTCGAATTGGATGCGCGACCGCAGATACCTGCGTTGTCAAACAGATTATCTGCTTAGTTTTTGATAATTTAGACAAAAAGTTTCGAGGTCGGACGATGAAAATCGCCTGACCTCTTTGTTTGTTTTCTGCCTTGTTTTGATTTTTTGAGTTTGAGCCCCTACAAAAAATATCGTTTAGGAAATTTTCTCACCGATTTGTTTGTTCTTGTAACAACCAAGGTAGCAAATCGCTCATTTTCTCGATTTTCCCGAAATCTTTCCCTTTCAGATCTTCATCAGAAACCTTTTCGTGAAACCATTCCGTTTCATACGCGACGTGAACGGCGCGGGCACCTGTTTCGAGAACCGGAAGAATATCGGATTTTAGCGAATTTCCGACCATTAAAAATTCTTCCGCCGCAAGAGCGTGGCGGCGCAAAATATATTTATAGATTTTTGCATCCTTTCGCGGGACAATTTCAAAAGCATCGAAATAATCGCCCAACCCCGAACGCGCTAGTTTTGTTTCCTGATCAAGAAGATCGCCTTTTGTAATGACCATCAAATGGTATTCCTTCGCTAATTCTTCGATGGTCCCGCGAACGCCCTCGAGAACATCGATCGGCGCGGAAATCATCTCCTTTGCAAACTCGATGATCTGTTTGATCTTATCGCCGGTGATTCGACCTTGTGTCAATTGGCAAGCGGTTTCGATCATCGAAAGCGTAAAGCCTTTGACACCATAACCAAAATGTTTGATGTTTTCTGTTTCGGTCGCGTCAAGATGCTGTTCGATGAATTCTTTGTCAGCAAATTCCGCCAAAAGCGCGGTGTATTTTTCCTTCGTCGAAATAAAAATTCGCTCAGTATGCCAAAGCGTGTCGTCAGCGTCAAATGCAATGGTGGTTATCATCTAAAATCAAAAATTTGAAAAGGATGTTTTGGTCGTTCGACTTTCGGAAATTCGATGTCCAAATAAATTTCCGCAACCGAAATTTCACAATCAATCGAAGACAAATAAATTTTATCTTCAAACGCATTATATTCACGATGAAGCCAAGCATCCGCGCTCTGTTTCGTGTAAAGAGCAATATGCGGCTCGTTTTGGTCAATCAGCAGATACTCGGTAAAACTTTCGATTGATTTGTAATATGTAAATTTCAAACCGTTATCAAATGATTGTGTCGAAGGCCATAAAACCTCCACAATTAACGATGGATTTACCAAAACACGCAAACCGTAGAAATCTTCAAAAATTCGCTGACCGCAAATAGCCGTTACGTCAGGATAGCGATAAGGCGGATAAATTGGGACTTTGACGCGAAGATTTGAGCCATAAACTTTGCATCCGCGTCCGCGAAGTTTGTTTTTTAGTTCAGTAATACAATTACTGACAATATCTTCGTGGGTATCGCTTGCGCCAGCCGTTGACCAGACGTTGCCCTCGAAATATTCCAAGCGTTCTTCCAAAGCCCTTTCAAGTCCGGCATATTCTTCCAAAGTATAATTATGCTTGGCGGCGAGATTTTGCATGGAACTATTCTAATACAACCACTAAAAAACACGAAGATCACACAAGGATTTATTAAAATTTTTTCTTCGTGCTTTTGCCGTTTTCCTTCGTGGATAGTGTTTTTATTGATTTAAGAGTTGCCGCAAAACATACGGCAGAATTCCGCCGGCTTTGTAGTATTCAACCTCGATCGGCGTATCAATCCGAAGCGTTAATATTACATCTTCGACGCTACCGTCGGCACGATTTATTTTCAAAGTAACATCTTGGCGCGGTTTGATATCAACGTTTTCCAATCCTTTCAGATCGAATATTTCGCTTCCATCGAGCTTCAAAGTCTGCGCGTCTTGCCCTTCTTTGAACTGCAAAGGAAGAACGCCCATTCCAACCAGATTTGAACGGTGAATACGCTCAAACGATTGAACAATCACGGCTTTGACACCCATCAAACGCGTGCCTTTTGCCGCCCAATCGCGTGAACTTCCGGTGCCGTATTCCTTGCCGCCGAAAATTATCGTTGGGACATTTTCCGCTTGATATTTGACCGCCGCATCGTAGATTGTTGTGTCTTCGCCATCGGGTTGATGTTTCGTAAAACCGCCTTCGACGGGCGCAACCATCAGATTTTTGATGCGAACATTGGCAAATGTGCCGCGCAACATCACGCGGTCGTTTCCACGCCGCGAACCGTAGGAGTTAAAATCTTCGACCGGAACGCCCAATTCCTGCAAATAAAGTCCGGCCGGTGAACTCGGTTTGATCGCTCCGGCGGGCGAAATGTGATCGGTCGTCACCGAATCGCCGAAGATTGCCAACGCCCTCGCGTTTTTAATATCGGAAAACACACCAGTTTCCATCGTAAAATTATCAAAAAACGGCGGCTCTTGAATGTATGTCGAATCTGCGTCCCATTCATAAACCGCGCCGGTTGAAGACGGAATATCGTTCCAAAGCGGATTTTGTTCGGCAAATTCGCTGTAAATCCGTTTGTAAGTTTCAGGGTCAAATGCCGCTTGAAGCTGTTCTTTGACTTCATCGAGCGAAGCCCAGATGTCTTTCAAAAACACGTCGTTGCCTTCAGTGTCTTGCCCGAGCGGATGCAGATAGACATCTTTGATGACCGTTCCCGCGAGCGCGTAAGCGACAACGAGCGGCGGAGACATCAGGAAATTCGCATTGATATTTTGATGAACACGCGCCTCGAAATTGCGGTTGCCCGAAAGAACCGACGCGGCAATCAAATCGTTTTCGACAATCGCTTCTTCGATTCCGGCATCAAGCGGACCGCTGTTCCCGATACAGCTGGTACATCCGTAGCCGACGAGATTAAAGCCGATTTCGTCAAGATATGGCTGTAAACCAGTTTTGTTTAGATATTCCGTGACAACCCGCGAACCCGGCGCGAGCGAAGTTTTGACGTAAGACGGGACTTTCAAACCCTTTTCGACGGCTTTTTTCGCGACAATTCCGGCGGCGATCATGACCGACGGATTCGATGTGTTTGTGCAGCTCGTAATTGCCGCGATCATCACATCGCCATTGCCGACCGAGACGGTTTGCGTCGGAGTTTCCTCCTCCAAATCTTCAACGCGGTCGGGTGTCGGGCGATTGTTCATCATTTCGACTTCGGTTTTAACGCTTGTATTTGTCGCCGTGGTATCGTTCAAAACCGGCAGCGGTATTGATTTACCGGATTGTTCGCCACCGCCTTCGGAGGTTTGCGACCGTTTCACGCCCATCGTGACCATAAAGCGTTTTTCGAGTTCGTCTTTGTTTTTGCCATAACCTCCGTCTGCGACTGCCTGACTGAATAATTCGATAAACCGGTCGTCCAAAGCCGAAAGTTCGATCCGGTCTTGCGGACGTTTCGGTCCCGCCACAGCAGGCGTAATCGTTTCCAGATCGAGATTCAAAGTTGTCGAATAATCAACCTCGCCTTCGAGCGGAATTCCGAACATTCCCTGCGCCGTGTAGTAACTTTTGATTGTTTCGATCTGCGATTCATCGCGTCCCGTCGCCCGAAAATAATCGAGGGTTTTTTCGTCCGTACCGAAAAAGCCCATTGTCGCGCCGTACTCAGGAGCCATATTGGCGATCGTCGCGCGGTCGGTCGCGTGCAGGCTCGCAGCGCCCTCGCCGAAAAATTCGACGAACTTGCCGACGACGCCCGCTTTGCGAAGCATTTCCGTGACGCGCAATACCAGATCGGTCGCCGTCGCGCCCTGCGGCAAACTACCCGCGAGATGAACGCCGACCACATCCGGCGTCAGGAAATAGACGGGCTGACCCAACATTCCGGCTTCCGCTTCGATTCCGCCAACGCCCCATCCGACAATTCCTAAACCATTGATCATCGTCGTGTGCGAATCTGTTCCGACGAGTGAATCAGGATAATAAACACCTTCTTTTTCAAAAACACCTTTTGCCAGATATTCGAGATTTACCTGATGAACGATGCCGATTCCCGGCGGCACGACGCGAAAACCGTTGTAGGCTTGTGTTCCCCATTTTAAGAATTTGTAGCGTTGTGCGTTGCGCATAAATTCGGTTTCCATATTGCGCGTGTAAGCGGTTTCTGAACCGGCATAATCAACCTGCACGGAATGGTCAATAACCAGATCAACCGGCACGAGGGGTTCGATCACGCCGACATCTTTGCCGAGCTTTTGAACTGCCGAACGCATCGCCGCAAGGTCAACAAGTAGCGGAACGCCCGTAAAATCCTGAAGAATGACGCGGGCGACCGTGAACGGAATTTCTTCCGTCCGCTCATCGCCCGCGACCCAACCGGCAAGCGCGCGAACATTCGCCTCACTGACTTTTTTTCCGCCGTCGAAATTTCTCAAAACCGATTCCAAAACAATCCGGATCGAAACCGGCAGACGCGAAATTGCGCCAATCCCTTCTTTTTCCAATTGCGGCAGAGAATAATAAACTCCGTCTTTGCCGCCACCCGTTTTGAATGTTTGCTGTGTGTTAAAAAGATTATGTGTCATATTAGTTTGGTAAATTTGAAAAACTATAAAAACATCAGGTAAATCAATGGATAAGTTTAAAATCAGCGGTCAAAAAACTCAAGCCTATATTAGCTTTAGTAATTTTTTTCATCTAGCCGTCCGCACTGATTGTCGGAACTAATAATTGTGTATTTTCTTGTCCGAGTCGCAAAGAAACAAAAAGATTCAACGGCAACTAATAAAAACTGCTTGAAGAAATGCTGCTCTCGTGTAAAATGCTACTGCGATATTTTTTACGTTTCGATTCGAAAGTTTATCATATTTTGATGATCAAAAGTAGGAAATTTCCAATTTTGCTTTTCGCTCTTCTATCGGTTTTACTAAATATCCAACCGTTGAGCGCTGAACGTCCATCTTTCAAAATCTATACCACCGAAGAGGGGTTGGCACACGACAGTGTGAATACGATCGTTCGCGATTCACACGGGTTTTTATGGTTTTGCACCGCCGAAGGGTTGTCGCGTTAGAGATAAAGGGTGAACTTTAGATCGTTTCCGAAATTAACAAAGGCACTACTGTTTACTTGAGTCTTTCGCTTGAACAAACTGTCAAGGTTTGAAAAACTGCTAAGTAAAATGCTATTCAACCAAACTGTAAAATCAAAAAACATTTTTATGTGCTTGCTTTTGGCACTGTGCTTAATATTATTCGTTTCGGTTCGTGTTGAAGCGGAACATTTGCCGGTTAAGATCTTTACATCAGCCAATGGACTCGGCAGTAGTTTTGTTGATTATCTGATGCGCGATTCACGCGGGTTTATGTGGTTTTGCACCCGCGACGGGCTTTCGCGTTTTGACGGTTCGAGGTTCGTAACCTATCAGATCGGCGGCAAAGATTCACCGCCGGGCATTGAGAGTATTTATGAAACCCGCGACGGAATGTATTGGATTTCAACTACCGGAGGCACTTATCGTTTTAATCCGAACTCTATCTCTCAACCCGATGCCGCGACTCCGCGACTGAACGCAGAATTTATCTCTGACGGACGCGGACAGTTTTTTGAAGACAGTAAAGGGACTCTATGGCTAACGACCAATGGACTTTCGAGTCTCCAACAACGGGACGGAAAGAGTTTTTTTGAGCAGGTCAGGCTAAACTTACCGCCAAATCCAACCATCGGTTTCGATGTTGCCGACCTCACCGAAACGGCTGATGGATCGATATGGTTCGACACGACATGGGGAATTGTTCGGCTTCTGCCGGACAAACGAATTGTTTATTATCCTTTTGATTCGATCTTGAACAGCAGCAATACTTCGATGTTTGCTGACAAATCCGGGCGAATTTGGCTTTCGCTTGACAACAAACTATTGGTCATAAAACCTGAGTCGATCGAATCTTTTGCCGATGCCGGACAATTGACGATCAGAAAATTCGAGACGACTTCCCTATTTGAACTGAAACCCGAAGTAAGTTTTCCGCTACCGAAAAAAAGCGGCGATGTTTTTCAATTTACGAGCAAAGATGTCAATCAATTTGTCGAAAATTCATATCGAAAAAACGTTTTCCAAACGGCAGACGGAGATATTTGGATAACGGCTGAAAATTATTTATTGCAGTTTGCGGACGGCGTTTTTCATTTACATTCGGATCAGGAAGGTCTGCCAAATGTCATGGCACGGATGGCCGAAGATGCGGCTGGAAATTTATGGATTGGCGGCCATGCCGGCTTAGCTCGGCTCGACCGTCACGGATTGATTACTTACGGTACTGCCGACGGCACAAATTCATCACGTTTTTTTGCAATCAACGAAGATTCAAACGGAGCACTTTATTTCGCCGCCCGCGATTTTTTTCTGAACAGTTTTGACGGCGCAAAATTTCAGGTCATACACCCGGCGATTCCACCGGATGCACAGTATTTATGGACATCACGTTTTGCGTTTCGCGCTTCAAACGGCGATTGGTGGATATTAACAAGCGAAAAACTCTACCGTTTTGACGGTGTTTCGGACTTTTCCATGCTTAACGGCAAACCGCCTTCGTCAACTTACACAACCAGTGACGGACTAAAATCAAACGGTATGTTTCAGATCTTTGAGGATTCCGGCGGCGATATATGGATTTCGACGAGCGGTGTCAATGGTTCAGCGCAAGGTCTTTCGCGACTCAAAAAAGGCACCGATAAATTTCAGACTTTTACCGAGTCGCAAGGTTTTCCATCCGGCAAATCGGTTTCATCATATGCCGAAGATAGCCTTGGAAATATTTGGTTGGGAACTTATGAAGGCGGGTTGCTTCGATTTGACGGCGAAAACTTTGATTTTTTTGATGAAAAAAATGGCTTACCCGGCGGATTGATCACCGATTTACATATTGACGGCAAGGGTCGTTTATGGCTTGGTTCGTCCATTGGCGGACTACTGCGGCTTGACGAGACGAGCTCAAAAACGCCATCATTCATCAAACTGACCACCGCCGACGGATTAACCAGTAATAATGTCCGGACGGTGACCGAAGACCGTTTCGGCCGGCTTTATCTTGGAACGGCCCGCGGTGTTGACCGGTTTTCTCCGGATACCGGGCGGGTCAAGCATTATTCCGTGAGCGACGGTTTGGCGGCCGATTTTGTTGTTGATTCGCATCGCGATAAAAACGGAAACTTATGGTTTGCGACCAACGACGGGATTTCGCGGCTGGCACCTTTACCAGATGAAAAAACTGCGGCACCGCGCATTTTTCTGGGAGGCTTGCGAATTGCCGGAATTGAACAGAATATATCGGAACTGGGCAATGCCGAAATCGAAAAAGGCGACCTCACGCATATTGAAAATAATCTGCAAATTGATTTTTTCGGTCTTGATTTTCGTGCCGGAGAAATATTGCGGTATCAATACAAACTCGAAGGTGCCGATTCGGATTGGAGCGTACCAAGCGAACAACGAACCGTGACCTTTGCCAATTTGCAGCCGGCAGCTTATCGTTTTTTTGTTCGAGCCCTGAATTCAGATGGAGTCGCAAGCGACAATCCGGCGGTTCTTTCATTTACAATCCTACCTCCGATCTGGGCGCGATGGTGGTTTGTCGCACTTTTCGCTTTGCTGTTTGCGGTCCTCGTCACCGCATTTTATCGTTATCGTCTGGCGCGTTTGCGGGACATTAACAAGGCGTTGGAAGAAGCCCGGTTGGCGGAAGAAAACTTAAGAAAATCGCGCGAAGAACGCCTTGCCGAACTTGAAAAAGTACGTTCGCGGATCGCGACTGATCTGCACGACGACATCGGCGCGAGTTTAACACAGATCGCCATTCTGTCAGAAGTTGCCCAAACACAAGCAAAACAAGGAAACGGAGGATCAGCCGAACCTCTGTCGAAGATCTCAGTCGTTTCAAATGAGTTGGTTGGCACAATGAGCGACATCGTTTGGGCGATCAATCCGGCAAAAGACCATCTCTCAGATCTGACACAACGAATGCGTCGGTTTGCATCCGATATTTTGTCTTCAAAAAATATCGGATTTCATTTTCTGGCACCTGACCACGAACACGAAATTACCGTCAGCACAAACTTGCGCCGAGAGGTTTTTCTGATATTCAAAGAATCGGTCAATAATATTGTCAAACATTCGGGCGCTAAATTGGTCGAGATCGAGTTAAAGATTTCCGATCGGAAGTTGTTATTGAAAATTACGGATGATGGCCTTGGTTTTGCAACCGAAACAAACGGCGACGAGCTTTCGGACAATTTCGGCGGCAACGGTATTTTGAATATGAAAAAACGCGTCGCCGAGATGAATGGCGAAGTCGAGATCATTTCCGGGATCGGCCAGGGCACGATCGTTAATCTATCTCTTCCGATCGAAACGAATTTGAAAACATAAATGGAGAAGTCCTACCCAAACGGGTGGCGACTTAACTTTTTTATTTTTGTAAATTATATTCAGGCAGGACAATTGAAGGCAACGGCGCAAAGGATAATGGAGCAAACTAAAAGAAAACAGTCCTTTGCGTCGGATTTTTTCAATTTACAAATACAATGGCAGTAGTGGAAACCGACATAATTAAGACCGCAATCGTCGAAGACATGCGCGATATTCGCGAAGGTTTGGCGACACTAATCAATTTTACGGACGGTTTTACCTGCACGGGCAGCTACCGTTCGATGGAAGAAGCGATTCCGCGCATTCGTCACCAGGTTCCCGACGTTTTATTGAGTGACATTGGTTTGCCCGGGATGAATGGAATTGACGGAATCCGGATTCTTAAAGAACAATATCCGAAAATGACGGTGCTGATGATCACGGTTTATGATGATGACGAACGCATTTTCGACGCGCTTTGTGCCGGCGCGAGCGGCTATCTGCTAAAAAGAACTTCCCCCGCCAAACTTCTTGAGAATATCCGCGAAGCTGTTTCGGGCGGCGCGCCGATGTCGCCCGAAGATGCAAGCCGGGTGATTCGTCTGTTTCGTGAGGTTCGTCCGCCGGAACGCGTAGATTACGATTTAACTCCGCACGAAACACGGCTGTTGAAACTTCTGGTCGAAGGACACAATTACTCAACTGCCGCCGAAGAATTAAAAGTCAGTTACAATACTATTAAATTCCATATGCGACATGTTTACGAAAAACTGCAGGTTCATTCAAAAAGCGAAGCCGTCGCGAAAGCATTGCAAAATCGCATCGTATAAAATTTTGGGCCGATCGTTTTTTGAAAGAAACAGGTGTTTGGCGATGGATTTCTCTCGGCGCAATTTTTCAGCCCGTTTATTCTTCAGCCGTTTCAAAAGATATTCTTTTAACCCTTCTACCAGATCGGCCGTTGATATTTTCAGTTCGTGTTTTTTACGAAGAAATTGCTGCAAAAGTGTGTAGCGATCTTATTTTGGATATCTGGTAGTCTGTAAGATAGGCTTTCTATTACAAACGCAGAGCACGCCGAGGTCGCAGAGTTTTTAAGAATACTTGAATTTACAGAATGATTGTTAAAT
>JANLTD010000956.1:0-2647 GCA_031362765.1 Acidobacteriota bacterium
GCCGCCAGCAATCGTGGCGTGGCGCCAAATTTGGAAAAGGCCGTTTCGGGCACGCGCCTCAAAATCAGTTCGCTTACTTTTGCGCGACCGATGCGGTCGATTTTCAGGACATGTTCACCCGCGGTCAGGTATCGTTGGCGTTCGCCAGCCGGAGTTGCGCGAGTGAGGACGATGCCGAGGTTAGGATTTTCATCGTGGTCCATGCTCAGCAGCAAACGATCCCCCTGGCCGGGATGGGCTCGAGCCGAGAAGTAAACCCAGCCGTCCGCGGGCATTGTAAAGGGAAGGGATTGCACTTGGGCCGCGCGGCGCCCGGACAGGTTGGCAACCTCCACAACCAAATTGTTAAGTCGTTTCTCCGCGCCCACCGCGACTGTCACAAACACGAGCAGCGCGATAGCTCCCGCGCGGATCATGGGCGCAAAAGCTCCAGCGCGGTCGCGCGCACGGCGGCGGCATAAAATCCCGAAAAACTTTATCAGATCGGGCAGGAAATGGATTTCAAAATTCTGCGCATTGAATATGATAATCAAAAGATCGGACTTTCAGCGCGTGCCGTCGGCAAAGAAGATGAGCCGGTCATTGATTACAAGAGCTATACGACTGAAGCAAAGGGCGGAATGGCGTCACTTGCGGAATTGGCAAATTTGAAATTCCCGTCGGCAAAAACCGAAGAACCTAAGGTAGAAGCAAAAAAAGCCGAACCGAAGGAGGAAAAAGCAATTGAATTGGTTGAAACAACGTCGGAGCCCGAGGCTCCGGCGGAAGCCGTCTCTGAAGAAGTTGCGGAAGTCGCGGAAGCAGTTGTTGAGAGCCCGGCAGCAGAAGAAAATGGAGTAGTTGAAGCAACGGCGGAAACTGTCGCTGAAACCGAAGCGGTTGAAACGCCGGTTGTCGCTGAAGTTGAGGAAACGGTTGCCGAAGACGCGGCGGAAACCGTGACTGAAGCCGGTGAAAATGAAGTTGCAGAAGCTGAAGAACAGACAGCCAAAGGCTAAGTAAAAGACAAAAAGGCGGAAGAGAGGAAAAGTAAAGATGACAAAAGCTGACTTAGTGGAAAAAGTTGCAAAAGAAGCGGATATGACCAAGAAAGATGCCGAACAGCTGGTCGAGATTGTTTTCGAAAGCATCATCGGTTCTTTGAATGGAGGCGAAAAAATTGAATTGCGCGGATTCGGCAGTTTTCGCGTTCGTGAGCGCAACGCCCGACAGGGCCGCAACCCGAAAACGGGCGAGGCCGTCAGCATTCCCGCCAAACGCGTAGCATATTTCAAACCCGGCAAAGAACTCAAGGAATTGATTAACACAGGAAAATAAGCTGAGAGTAAAGAGTGGAGAGTGGAGCGTGGAGAGATAATATTACTCGTCACTCTCCACACTCCACTCGCCACTCTTTATATGGATCTACTTTGGAGTCCGTGGAGATACGATTACATCAAAAGCGGTGATACGGCCGCCGTTTCAAGTGGTTGTGTGTTTTGCGATATTTTGGCAAGCCCGGCAAGTGATGAAGAAAAATTTATTCTTCATCGCGCCGGGTTTAACTTTGTGATCCTGAATATTTATCCATACATCAGCGGGCATCTGATGGTTGTTCCCTTTGAACATCTCTCTGAAATTGACCGGGCAAGCAAAGAAACGACCGATGAATTGATGGATCTGACAAAAAAATGTCAGACCGCTTTGCGCGAAGTTTATGAACCGCACGGATTTAATATCGGTATGAATCTCGGCAAAGCCGCCGGCGCGGGCGTTGCCGGACATTTTCACCAACACATACTGCCGCGCTGGATCGGCGACGCCAATTTTATGACCTCGATCGGTGAAACGCGGACGATTCCCGAAGACTTGCGGACCACTTACGATAAATTGAAAGGCAGGTTTTAGAAGAGGAGACGGGGAGACGGGGAGACGGAGAGACGGAGCGATTTGTTCAAAATCTTAAATTGAATATTTCAAACGAGGATTTTCTAAAAAAATCTCTCCGCCTCTTCGTCGCTCCGTCGCTCTGTCTCCTCTACTCCTCTTTTCTAATAAGACCGAAATAACCGATCGTGCTGTAAAATCCGGGAAAAACCTTCAGATGAATCTTGCCTAAAAGCTCTTCGGGCGCGGTTTCGACGATCTCGTCTAAGATAATTCTAATCGGAAACGGATTTTCGGGTGCGTCATAATCGAGCTTGATCACTTGCAATTCCATGTCCTTCAAACCGGCAGCGGTACGTGTCTCAAAATAAAAAGCGCCGGTGTTGCCGTCCTTGTTAAGACTGAATTTCTTGTAAATCGGCATCAACAGACGCAAAAGAGCCGCGCTTTTCGGCATAAAAATATTGAATCCGAGGTTGTCTTTCGGGGCGAATGATTTACCGAGCCACGGCGTTTGCATATCAAAAAAGATATGCGTCGCGCCCTGCTAAAAACCATCGGGCGCAGGTGTCGGCACGCGTCCGGCGATAAATTGTTTATGATAATCGCTGCGATTGACGATAAAATTAATCAGCGACCAAAAGATAAGCCAAACAGCAATCGTCGCGACGATTGCTAAAAAAATCCAAAGTATTAAGATAGAATCGTGTCTCCGAAAGTGATTTTTCGGAGAACGGGCTAAAACGGATTCAAAAAGTTCAGAGTTACGCCTTTAGGCGTG
>JANLTD010000998.1:0-3036 GCA_031362765.1 Acidobacteriota bacterium
GACGAAAATGTGCCCCATCCGACGATCATTCAGGAATCGGGGCGTTATCTTTCGGCTTACCACGCGATCCTGGTCACCAATATTCAGGACGAAATCGAAACTGTCGTCGAAGACATCACCACGCCGATCAGGCTTGAGACCAACGACACGCAGGTCGTCAAAGAACTTTACGATTTGCGCGAAACGATCAATGTCAAAAATCATCGCGAGTATTACCACGACGCTCTCGAACACCGCGAAGAGCTTTTTCAAATGTTCAATCTTGGTCTGATCTCGCTCGAAGATAAGGGCAAAGGCGAAGTTTTGTTTTGGGACGTTTGCGAAAAAGCCGATGAATACGCCCAGCAGAAAAAATATGTTTCGGAAGAATTTGACGAACTCCGTAAACTTCTTTCGACCAAATATCTGGCGAATTTTAGCGTTTTTCGCTCGATGCCCGACAATTGGGCGTTGGAACAATTGTTTCCAATTGTTCCAATACATAGACTTAACAAAAAGCCGACAGAATATGCTACGCTATGTGATATAACTTGTGATTCAGACGGTATTGTCGAAAAGTTTGTTGACCTGCACGATGTCAAGCCTGTTTTGGAACTTCATAAGTTGATCAAGGGCGAGCCCTATTATTTGGCGATGCTGTTGGTTGGCGCATATCAGGAAGTGATGGGCAATAATCATAATTTATTCGGTGTGCCACACGAAGCACATATTCACATCGGCGAAGATGGGCACATCATCAAAAAGGTCATTCAGGGCGCGACCCTCGGGGATTCGCTGGCAATCGTGCGCTATGACGCGACGCAGCTGCACGATCAATTTCGCCGCATCGTCCAACAAAGGATCAAAGACGGCGAACTGTCATCGAAAGATGGCCATCAATTGATCGAGTTTTACGAAGGTCAGATTGATGCTTATACATATTTGTCGCCGAACGGCAGTTAGTTTATTTGCAATTTGCGATTTGCGACTTGCGATATTTTAAAGTTTGAAGCGATTTGACGTTTCTGCAATTGCAGACTTTTTTAAGTTTGGCGCTATTTATAAAACTTTTCGCCGGTAAAATAGTCAGGCAATCGCAAATTGAACATCGAAAATCGCGAATTTATAAAGTTTTTATTGGAGAAATTATGGCTACTCAGAAAAAATCAAAGTCTTCAAAGTTTTTAACCGTGCCGACCCGTCCGATTCCGGTTGACCGCGACCGTTCGGTCGCCGGTCTTTTGGAAAAGATGGAAGGTGCGGGCTTTGGGGCAAAACAATTGGCGGAATCACATCGTATCTGGCTCGATATGCTCGACGATAATTCGACTATCTATTTATGCGGTTCAGGAAATCTGATTCCTTCGGGAATGCGACGGCTGCTGGCTTACGTCATCAAAAACCGTTTTGTTGACGTGATCGTTATGTCGGGAACCGTGCTTTTTCACGATATTCACGAAACTCTTGGAAGAAATCATTATCAAGCGCATCCCTCGATGTCGGATGAAGAGCTCGACGCGTCGGATGTGACGCGGATCGGCGATATGCTTGCCAATCAGGAAGAATATCACGAAGCCGATGAATGGATCGGCAGCGTTATTAATCAACTCGAACAAGGCCGCGCTTATTCGGTGCGCGAATTCTTGCATCTTTTAGGACGCGAACTTGCGGAAATCGCTCACGAAGACGGTCTTCTGACCGCCGCGTTCAAATCGCGGGTGCCGGTTTTCTGTCCCGACATCCTCGCCAGCGAGTTTTCTATCGGAATTGCCCGTTCGCGTTTTGAAAAGAAGACCCAGTTTAATTTTGACATCACACAAGACACAATGGAAATGATGCAGATTGCCAACCGGACACGTAATTCGGGCATCATCACACTCGGAAGCGTCAACAGTCAAAAAATGGTTAATATGGCGGAGGTTTCGTCGTATATCACCCGGACAAACCCGCGCGGGCATAAATATGCCGTTTCGATCACGACCGATTCGGTTCCGCTCGATACCAGAACACCTTCTTTCAGCGGGTGTCATACGCAGGTTTTTGGTAAACTGCTTCGGGGCGCGACGACGGCCTATGTGCCGTCAGATCCGTCAATTGCGCTTCCAATGCTGATCACCGCACTTTCTCAAACCGCCGCAAAATATATGAAAGGCCGTAAACGTCCCAATTTTTCGTTCAGCGGTAAGGATCTGGGAATTGATATTCCCTAAATTAGTAGAGAGTGGAGAGTGGAGAGCTAAGTCTTCTGACTCTTGCCTGACTATAAGTGAGTCAAGAGTCAAGAGCAAATTCTTCCGACTCTCCACTCTCTACTCTCCACTCTCCACTAATTATGCAACTTCCAATGAATTTTGGCGGTATTGCGGACGCGCGATATTCGGATTTTGAATCTTCCCGCGTCATTGTTTTTCCTGTGTCTTACGAAGGAACGGTTTCGTTTGGTACTGGCACTGGCAAGGGCGCAATGGCGGTCATTGAAGCTTCGCGCAACATGGAGCTTTACGAAGAAGAAACCGATGCGGAAGTTTATAAGATCGGCATTCACACGCTCGGCGAATTTGCTCCGCATGAAACTCCGGAAAAGATGATGTCCGCGCTTTACGATCAAGCTAATGTTTTACTCAAAACCAACAAATTTATATGTCTGATCGGCGCTGACCATTCCGTTTCGGTTCCCATTATCCGCGCCCACGCCGAAAAGTTTCATGACCTGTCGGTTTTACAAATTGGCGCACACGCCAATTTACGTAACGAATACGACGGAACGCCGCACTCGCACGCCTGCGTAATGGCGCGAGTCATCAAGGATTTGCATCTGCCGGCCGTGCAAGTCGGTATCCGCTCAATTTCAGCAGACGAAGCTCGTTCGCTTTCTGAGGGATTGCCGACAAAACTTTTCTGGGCAAAAGATATTGTCGGACGCACTGATTGGATTGACGACGCGCTTGAATATCTGACTGATAACGTTTATTTAACAATTGATATTGCCGGCCTTGATCCGAGTTTAGTGCCGACGAGCGGAACGTCCGAACCCGGCGGACTCGGCTGGTATGAAAC
>JANLTD010001002.1:0-4818 GCA_031362765.1 Acidobacteriota bacterium
CTTTCATAATTGTTTTTGGGTTTTTAGTTTTTGGTTTTTGGTTCTAAGTGCTAAGTCAAGTTTCTGCTTGTCAGAACAAGAAGCGGTAGCGACTTGCCAGGCTTTTACCCACTCGCTACCGCTCGGGGTTCGGACAAGTCGCCGTCAAAACTTCTGCTTGTCAGAACAAGAAGCGGTAGCGACTTGCTAAGTTTTTACCCACTCGCTACCGCTCGGGGTTCTGACAATTTACCTTCAATTCAACCTTGACTGAACACTAGGAAAAACCAAAAACCAAATCCCGACTCAAAGAAATTTCGCGCGAATTTTGGGCGTCGGAATCATACATTCGTCTTTTTTACCGAAAAGACGATAACGGTTTTTGGCAAAAAGTTTGTAGAAAAAATCGCGGATAAAACGCGGCACGATGATAAACACATAGACAAGCGACAAAATTCCGCCCAATCTTTTTGCGATCCGGAGCGCGGCGGTCGAATGCGTATAAGCCTTGCCGTCTTCAACCAGAATTACCGAATCAATTTCGTGCAGATCAAACGTCGCGACAAATTCTTTACCCGCATCAGACTGCAAAGGCGTAAACCTAAAGTAATTCTTCGTGTCTTTTTTGATAATGAAATTGACGGAACCGTCGCAGAAATTACAAACACCGTCAAAAAGTATAATCGCGCTCATATTTTGATTTTAGATGTTTAAATCCAAATGGTAAATAACGCAAAAATTTATTTGCAATCTGAAACCATTTCCTTTATCTTCCGTAAAAGTAGTTCAAGCAGTTCTAATAACAATTGAAAAGACAAATTATTTTACTCTTGCCTTTTCAACTTTCCGAGAAATTTTATGAAAATCCGGTCTATTTTCTTCGCTCTTTTAGCGATCGGTTTGTTTTCCGCCTTTTCCGTTCAGGCTCAAACCCGCAACGATGTTTATGCGATAACTAACGCAAAGATCGTCACGGTTTCTGGTGCGACGATCGAAAAGGGAACGGTCGTTGTCCGCGACGGTTTGATCGAATCGGTCGGCGCAGATGCACGCGTTCCCGCTGATGCGCGCGTTTTGGACGGCAATGGTCTGACGGTCTATCCGGGATTTTTCGACGCTTTGACAAATCTCGGACTTGCCGCGCCGCCGCAACCCGGACAAGGCGGCGGGCAGCAGCAATCACAAACTCCGCAATCAAATTCCAATTATCCGAACGGAATGCAACCCGAAGTTTCCGTCTTTGACGCGCTCAAAGCGGGCGACGCGGCGTTTGAAACAAACCGCAACGCCGGTTTTACGACCGCGCTGACAGTTTCGCGCGAAGGTGTTTTTAACGGACAATCGGCGGTCATTAATCTCGCCGGTGATTCGGTTTCGGAAATCGTTATCAAATCGCCGTTTGCCGAACATTTTACGTTTCGAACCGCCGGCGGCGGCGCGTATCCGGTGTCTTTGCTCGGGACTTTTTCGGCATTTCGTCAGATGTTGTTAGACGCCAAACGGCTTCAGGACTGGCAAAAAATGTATGCCGCGAATCCGAAAGGATTAAAACGGCCGGAAGCCGACAGATCGCTCGAAGCGTTGTTCGGAATCGCCAGCGGCGCGATGCCGATCGTCTTTAACGCCAATACCGAACGCGAAATAATTCGGGCGCTTGATCTGGTCAAGGAATTTAAGCTGAACGCGATCATCGCCGGCGGACAAGAGGCGTGGAAAGTTTCGGCGCGTCTGAAAGAACAAAATGTTCCGGTTCTGCTTTCGCTCAATTTTCCGAAACGAACGGCTGCCGTTTCGCCCGATGCCGACCCCGAAGATCTGGAAACCTTGCGTTTTCGTGCCGAAACGCCGAAATGTGCGGCGCGTCTTGCCCAAGCCGGTGTCAGATTTGCTTTTCAATCCGGCGGCTTGACCAATATCAATGACTTTTTTTCGAATGCTGCAAAAACGACCGAAAACGGTTTGGCGGCGGACGCGGCGATTCGTGCAATGACCTTGACTTCGGCGCAGATCCTCGGCGTTGACAGTTCTCTCGGTTCGATCGAAGCGGGCAAAATCGCCAATTTAACGGTCGTACGCGGCGATATTTTATTGAAAGAAAAAATCATCACGCACGTTTTTGTTGACGGCAGACTTTTTGAGCAGAAGGAAAAACCGAAAGCTCCGCCAACAAACGGCGGAACAGGCGGAACAACTCCCTGAGCTGCCAATGTCGCCGGAAGTTACAACATTAAAACTGTTTAGAGTCCCGCCTTTAGGCGGCAATTTTTCGGCATTCAACAATTGCCGCCGAAAGGCGGGACTCAGAACTTTCATTAAATAAAAGAAGGTAAAAATATGAGAAAGGCAATCGTTTTTCTAATAATAGTTTCGATAAGTTTGATGTCGCCGACGCTTTTGTTGGCACAAACCAAAACCGAAGTTCTGATTCGCAACGCGACCATTTTAACGGCGGCGAAGGGAACTTTGGAAAATACGGACATTCTGATCCAGAACGGCAAGATCGCGAAGCTCGGTAAAAATCTGAAACCGGCGGCAAACACGCAAATAATTGATGCGAGCGGCAAATTTGTTTCGCCCGGAATTATTGATTGCCATTCGCACACGATGCTCGACGCGATCAACGAAGGTTCGTTTTCCGTGACCTCGATGGCGACTGTCCGCGACGCTTTGAATCCGACTGATATTGCGATCTACCGCGCACTTGCGGGCGGTGTGACGACCGGCAATCTTCTTCACGGTTCGGCAAATGCGATCGGCGGACAAAATACGGTCGTCAAATTCAAATGGGGTAAACCGGTCGAAGATTTTCCGATCGCGGACGCGCCGCCGGGAATAAAATTCGCGCTTGGCGAAAATCCGAAGCGAACGCACGTCCAGCTTCAGCCCGGACAAACGCCGCGTTATCCGTTCACGCGAATGGGCGTCATGGAAACTATTCGCGATGCTTTTGTTCGCGCCCGCGATTACAAAAAATCGTGGGATGATTTCAAAGCCGGCAAAACAAAGATCGCGCCGCGCAAAGATCTGGAACTCGAACCGCTGGTCGAGGTTTTAGAAGGCAAACGCCTTGTTCACGCGCATGGCTACCGTTCGGATGAACACCTTAATCTGATGCTGATCGCCGATGAATTCGGTTTCAAAGTGGCGACGCTCCAACACGGACTCGAAGCCTACAAGATCGCGCCCGAAATTGCGAAACGCGGAACCGGCGTTTCGCTCTTTACTGATTTTTGGGGATTTAAGATCGAAGCCTATGACGCGATTCCTTATAATGCCGCGATCCTTTGGAAAGCAGGCGTCGTCGTTTCGATAAACTCCGATTCGGACGAAAGAATGCGGCGGCTTAATTTAGACGCCGCCAAGGTTGAAAAATACGGCGGCGTGCCCGAAGAAGAAGCCTTGAAAATGATCACGCTCAATCCCGCAAAACAGCTCAGCATTGACAAACGGACAGGTTCGATCGAAATCGGCAAAGATGCTGACCTTGTGATCTGGAACGCGCATCCGTTCAGCGTATATTCGCGCCCGGAAATTACGATGATCGAAGGCGAAATTTATTTTGACCGCACAAAAGACATCGAACGCCGCGCCGCAATGGAAAAAGAACGAAAGGAACTCGAAAAGCTGGAAGTAAATCGTCCGCCGGGAAGCGGCACGACGCAACCTAAAATTCCGAGCGAAAAACGATTGGAAGATCGCGACGACGCAGAATACGGCGACGGAGGAAACCAGTAATGATTGTGGATTTCGGATTTCGGATTTCGGATTTTATGCAAATAATGAAAACTCTTTGTGATTTAACGCCTTTGCGCCTTTGCATTTTATCGTTGCTTTTGGCTATTTCGGTTTTCGCGCAAAGCGACGGTTCACAGCAAAATGTTCTCGGTAAAGCGGGAACGTTTGCGATCATTAATGCGCGGATCGTGACGGTTTCGGGCGCGGTCATCGAAAACGGAACGGTCTTGATCCAGGACGGCAAAATATCAGCGGTTGGCGCAAGCTTAAGCGTGCCCGCCAATGCCGAAAAGATTGACGGCAAAGGTTTATCGGTTTATCCCGGTATGATCGACGCGGGAACTAATTTGGGTTTGGCCGAGATTCCGCTCGGCGTAAAAGCAACGATGGATGTCTCGGAAACCGGCGATATGAACGCCAATGCGAAAGCGATCACGGGCATTAACCCAAACAGCTCGCACGTCAATGTGACGCGTGTCAACGGCATCACGACGGTTCTCTCTCTTCCGACCGGCGGAACGATTGCCGGACAATCGGCGATCATAAATCTGTGGGGCGCAACGCAAGCGGAGATGGCGGTCGTGCCGATGTTTTCATTGGTCGTCAATTTCCCGCGAATCTCGACATCTTTGGGTTTCGGACAACCGCAGATCGAATTTAGCGAAGCCGTCAAAAGGCGCGACAAACAACTTGAGGAATTAAAGAAAGTATTCAAAGACGCTGAAGGTTATGCACGGATCAAAGACGCTTACGAGAAGGACAAAACTTTGCCGTCGCCTGTGACGGATTTGCGGCTTGAAGCGATGATCCCTTACATTCGCGGCGAAAAGCCCGTAATTTTCACTGCGGAACGCGAACGCGATATTCGCGGTGTCGTGAAATTTGTCGAAGAAACTCGCGTTAAGGGAATTATCCTCGGCGGTCAGGACGCGTGGAAAGCGGCTGACGGATTAAAGAAAAACAATATTCCGGTCATCTACACAAACATTTTCAATCTGCCGGTGCTCGACGACGATGCGTATGATTATTTGTATGAATCGCCTTCAAAACTTCAGCAAGCGGGCGTCAAATTTGCCATTTCAACCGGCGACGGCGGCGCACAGG
>JANLTD010001018.1:0-8637 GCA_031362765.1 Acidobacteriota bacterium
CAACGAGTGAATTGATTGAAAAATTGAAGAAATTGCTTAATTTGGAAGTAAAAGATTTGGGTGTAAAAGGAAAGTTCGTTCCACACAACATAAAATTAAAAATGCAATGGGACAAGTTTTCGACCGATTCCGAATCAGCGATTCAAAAACTTGAAAACGAACTGAAAATCGCCGCGATTGACCATATCAACGATAATCGTTACCACACATATGCGCCGTTAAAACTTGAAGTGACACCGGATTATTTTACCGAGGGCGTGAAAATGCTGGTCAGTTTCGACAAGTTTGACAAAGAAAAGGGCGAAGTTTCAATCAATGTGACCGTTCCGCAAATAAAAGTCGGCGATTATTTGCCCGAATTACTTGCTGAAGTAAAAAACGAAGAGGATGTCGAAACTTTTATCGCAAGTTTTACTCTGAACGGAAAATCGAAACAACTCGAACTGACTTTCAAGGAAAAACAGCGGCGAAGCGTTGGTCGGACCGGTGTGAATGACTTAAGTATCGAAGATTCAAGCATTTCCAAGATGCACGCGGCACTTGTTTTGAACTCCGAAAAGCAATTGATGGTCGCCGATACAGGCTCAACCAACGGAACATTCATCAATGAAAAGCGAATTGCCTATGGACAAGCCTTTCCGATTGCAAATGGAGACCATGTGAAATTCGGCAATATTGAAGTTTCAATTGAATATATTCCGCGCGAAGTTGAAATTGTCGAGCCTGAACAAATTGATGAAAATAGTGCGCCAACCGAAAATTTCTCAGCCAGCCAGCAAGATATTAAAACGGTTGCATTTAATTCAAATGAAGGTGTTTCCCTGAAAACCGAGTTTTTGCCGCCAATAAAAGCTGCAGAAACTATTCCGCCGAAAGAAAACCTTCCGCTGAAAGAAAATGTTCTGCCGAAAGAAAATTTAGCTGAACCTAGATTTGTAGCAATAAAACCTGAAAAAGAGGTTAAACCCGAAACACCGGATAATTCGACAAAGACGCAAGACCGCATCAATTACGAATTTAATAACGAGGAATAATAAAACGGAATGATTTTGCTGTTTCTTTTTCAACTCGACCAACTTCGACCCGAAAAACTTTTCGGCGGACAGGTTTTGGAGCGCACGCCGGCCGGTTTGAGTATTATTTATCTGATCGGAATGGCAGTTTTGCTGATTTTTTTAATAATGACCTTTTGGGGGAATTTCAGTCGCCCAAAATTTACTTTTGAACAGAATTTACCAAAAGAAGTTGTTAAAAAACTAACCTCGACATTGACCAACAGCAGTTTGCGAATCTGGCGAATAGTCTTTATTTTGCTTGCTTTTTCCGTTTACGGATATCACGTTTACTGGACATATTACGCCGACGATTACAACGAACAATATCAGGCATTAAGTTACAAAGATCTGCGTAATCGGCGCACGTCGGCTTCGAGCCTTCGCGGTTGGATGCTCGATCGGACGGGAAAATTGAGTAATGCTTTGGCGTATTATAAGGTTGATAAAGACGGCTCAATCGATCGAACATTTCCGCTCGAAAAGGAAATGGCGCACCTGCTCGGAACTGAGCGCGGAACGCCCGGACTCGAACGAACTCTCTATAAAAAAGAAGTTGACCCGATGCCTGAAGCGTGGGAAATTCTGACGAAATACAAAAAGCCCGAACCCGAAAACAAAGATGTCCGCATCACGATTGACAAACAATTACAAGCTTTTGCAGCCAAAAAACTGGAAGGCAAAAAAGGCGGGATCGTCGTTATCAATCCGCAGACGGGCGATGTTTTAGCAATGTATTCAAATCCCTCTTACAATTTAAAGGAAGCCGAATCGCTCGAAGGTTATCTTAGACTCGAATCGAACAGGAAAGACCAACCGCTTTTGAACCGTGCCACCCGCGAATTTTACATTCCAGGTTCGACATTTAAGACTCTTACAATGATTTCTTCGTATCGTGCCGGTAAGCAAGATACGATATTGCCAGGTAAACCGGGTCCCGAATGTTATACTCCGTCCAAAGGTGCAAAGCCGATTTGTGATGCTGGAGGCAGTTGTCACGCTTGCGGAGATATTAAAATAAAGGAGGCTTTCAAAGTTTCGAGTAATCAATATTTTGCCCAACTTGCCAACGAACTTGGGCGGGAAAGAATGGGTGAAACCGCCCAAATGTTGGGAATCGCTGCCGTCGAGACTCCTAAAGAAGCCCTTTCGCAGGGATTTTTCCCCGACATCTGGAACACCAGCAACAAACGGATTGCTAATTCTATTTCACCGGCGCGGTCAACGATTGTAACAGGAAAACAACTGACTCTTTACGATTTTGGGGTCGAAGGAATGGGGCAGGGGTTAGCCGGACAGATGACACCTCTTCAAATGGCTTTGATTGCCTCGGCGCCGGCAAACCTGGAAGGGAAATTAATGAAGCCGAAAATAGAAGCGGATATTCCCTTGCAGATGTATTCTCAAGTTCTGACAAGCGAACAAGCTGAAATCATTCGGGATATTATGTCAACAGTGACCGAAGAGGCGGGAGGCACCGGCGGCATCGTGAGAAAAACATTAGCAGGAACCGGAATCGAAACCGGCGGAAAAACCGGCACTGCGGACAAAGACGGCGTGCAGGTTTATAACAATGACGGCACTAAAAAAACCGAAAAGAAGAAAAAGAAAAATGAAAACGGGGAATTGGTCGAATATGACGAGCCGGTAAAATATACACGTTGGGACGGTTGGTTTCTATGTATCGCGCCGCTTGAAAATCCGCAGGTCGCGATTGCAGTTGTGATTGAAGACATTGGCGGTTCAGCCTATGGCGGCACAACTGCCGCGCCGATAGCTGCCGATATGATTATGAAAGCTCGTGAACTCGGACTTTTAGGCGAACAGTATAAACCGAAAACGCCAACGCCGACTAAAAAGAAAGGTAAGTAATGAAAAGCAGAGCGTCGTCACATTTTTTGATTCTGATATTGATCGTCTTGATGACGGCAATCTCGCATTACGCCATCTCTTACGGTGCTTTGATTCGCGGTTATGAGACGAGTTTTATAACGGCTTCGAGAAATATCGGACTGCTGACGATTCTGGCAATTTTACCGATTATTCTGGCGCGGGTCTTGAAATTTAAGGGAAATTGGACACTTTATACCACATCGGTGTTGCTTTTTTCGATTGGGTTGACAGTGCAATACCGGCTCTTTAGCGATCCTGAATATGTCATCAAAGATAAAAAGTCGGAAATGCGTCAAGCCAAGATCAAAACCGCGCAATTACATTACATTCAGGAAAATTATTCGCCTGAGAAGAAGCAACTAATGGGTCTGCCGCCAACGCCGCCCGAACCTGTTGATCTGTCAAAAGAAAAGCCGCGGCAGGTTAATGATTCGTGGTTTGGGGTGCTTTTTTCGGGAAGGACACTGATTCCGTTTTTCAGCATTTTCTTTATGATCGGCGTGATAATTTTAATGCAGCGCGACGATGTTCTCAGGCTATTGCAAAACAATGGATTTTTGATCGTTCTATTGACTCTGGTGCCGCTTTTAGGTGCGGCGGTCACTTCACGCGCGGGCAAATTTTTCGGTAATATGACTCCTTGGGAACCGGCAAAAATTCCTTTTCTAATCGGATTTGCCGCAATTTTGGCGATTTTGTATAAAAATCTGGCGCGGACTTATTGGGGAATTCCGCGTGCTAAAGATGTCGTCCCGTTGGTTGTCATGGCGATGATGCCGTTTGTGCCGTTCTTTGTTCTGAAAGATTTCGGGCAAATGATGGTTTTCAGCGCCGTTTATGCGACACTTTTTATCATTGCTGTCCGCCGTTTTTCGCAGCGGTTCGTGTTGGTTGGTAGTGTTCTTTTGATGGTCAGTATTTTGGTAGTTGGCGCACTCCCTGAGAAAACACAGGAAACAATTCCGTTTTTGCCGACGCTTGCCAAACCTGTCAAAACCATTCTGCCGAACAGAATTCAACAACGGTTTCATTTGTGGCTCGACGGTTTTAACCCACCGACACCTGAAACCGATTGGTGGAAGAGCGATTACGACAATTATTACAAAGATCTGGTTAAAAAAGACCCGAATCTGCCGCAGCTTTTGGCAGAAGATCCTAATTTGCAAAAATCAATCAATATTGATGCGTGGTTTGATATTCTCGCGTTTCAGCCTGCCCAGGCGACATTCGGTTTGGCTTCGGGCGGAACCACCGGACGCGGTTTGGGATTGGGCTTTGTCGAACTCATTCCGGTTTCCGATTCAGATTATATTTATTCGGCATTGGCGGAAGAACTTGGACTTTTCGGCGGTTTGTTGGTAATCTTTGCGCTGATTGTCTTTGTTTGTGCAGGTATCCGAACGGCAATGGATTCCCGGGATATGTTCAGCAAACTTTGTTCGGTCGGGCTGACCGCGTTTATCGGTTTTCAGGCGTTGGTCAATATCGGCGGAATTACACGCGCCCTTCCGATGACGGGCATTACACTTCCATTTGTCAGCCACGGCGGATTTTCGTTGATCACGAGTTTTGTGATGCTCGGAATGCTGTTGGCTTTTTCGCATCGCAACGCAATTGATATTCAACTTGACCAAACAGCGGAAGTTTTAAATAAATAAGATTTACCTGATTCCTTTCGCGGAGATAAAAATGACGGAAAATAATTTTAAAATAAATTCGGCGGCGATTTCCGACCGCGGCTTGAGCAAAAAACGACCACAAAATGAAGATTCATTTTTAGAAATGCGAAATCTCGGGATTTTTGCGGTTGCTGATGGCGTTGGCGGCGCACAAGCAGGTGATGTCGCGTCTCAAATGGCGATGGAAATTTTGGGTGAAGCCTTTGTCAATCTACAACTCAACGGAGATGCCGAAGAGATGATGAAAATTGCGATCGAACGCGCCAATTCGGCAATTTATCAGATGTCGAGCGATTTGCCGCAACTCGCGACGATGGCGACGACGATTGTTGCACTTCAACTTTCCGGAAACATCGCGACGATCGGACACGTTGGGGATTCGCGACTTTATCGCCTTGATGCGAAGGGAAGTCTATACCGCGAAACGCAAGATCATTCGGTCGTCGAAGAAGAAGTTCGCGCCGGCAGAATGACCGCCGCACAAGCCGCTAATCATCCATCGCGCAACGTGATCTCACGCGCCCTCGGTGCTGAAAATGTGGTCGAGGTTGATATGAAGACGATCATGTTTGATCTGAACACCACTTTTTTATTATGTTCGGACGGCATCACACGTCATATCAATGATTTCGAAATTCGTGAGCTGTTACTGTCGAGGGCAAATCCGGCGGACATCTGCGATAAAATGAAGGAGATTTGTTTCGCTCGCGGCGCAGAGGACAATCTGACGGCCGTTATCGTCAGTGTTACCGGCGTGGGCGAAGGTGATTATGTTAAACCCGAGGCTGCTGCGGTTGCCCCGATCATTGATGAAGAAGCCACCGTGGCATCAGCGCGACCGGAAACTATTCCACCAACTCTTGCGGAAATTCAGGATGAGTACGAAGATATTCCGACCCGCGGGCTTGAAATGCCGGCTTCGATGCAGACACCGGAGGCGAACAATTTTACGTCGCCGTCAGAAATTCCGGCTTATCCAAACGATGATGACGAATCCTATTTGATGGACGAGTCAAGCGAGGCTTCGCAAAGCGCTCCGCAAACACAAGAATCCTCAAATATTGCCGACTATTCGGTGAGCGCCGTCAGTGAAACTCCGGCCGTCAGCCAGCAGGTAACGGTCACGCCGAAAAAAGAAATTATTGAAGCCAAACCAAAAAGGCGCGGCGGATTTTTCGTTAAGCTGTTATCTTCGTTGTTGCTGCTTTTTGTCGGCGCGATCTTGGGGGTTGCTGGATATTACGTTTGGCAACAATATTTTGTAACTTTGCCGGAAAAATCAAATTTAGTTCCAGAAACAAATAACGTAACTAAAAGTTCCTCCGAAAAACTTGGTCGAGTTGTTGACACAAATCCTGGTGATGTAATTAAGCAATTTGAAAATGAAAAATCATCACCACAAGACGCAATTGATTTTTATCTCTTGGGTCGAGCGTATCTTTTAAAAAATAATTATAAAGGAGCGGTAGATGCTTTTATTAAAGCGAGAAATGGTCTAAAGGACATTACAGATACAGAGATTAAGACTGTTTTGGCTACGAATATTTCTCAAGGTATGGTGATTGCTTCTGATGAAAAAGTGAGTGAAAAGTTTGTCAAGGAATTAAAAGAGGTAAATTCCACGGCAACAAATAACCAAACAAATAATAATTCACAGGTAAATTCGAGTACCAACTCCTCAAGCGGTGCAAGTGGCGAATCTAATAAACAGCCAAACACAAACGCAGAAAGTATTGCAACTTCGCCAAAAGGTGTATCAACCAATGACCAATGATAATGACTTAAATAGTTTAGAGTCTGGTTACATCTTAAAGTTTTGACTGTCTTTGTCGCTTTCAGCGACTTTTTCGGAAATTTAAACAGACTCTTAGAGTACAAGCCTTAGAACAGATCAAAGTTTGTGTTCTAAACTGTGGTCTGCCTTTTTGCTTCAAACAAAATAATTCCGCACGACACTGCTAAATTTAAGCTCTCAACTCCATTTTCCATCGGAATTACAAGATGTTCGTCAATTTTTTTACGTTCTTCCGCACTTAAACCGTGCGCTTCCGAGCCGAAGATCAATAATCGCGGCCGATTCCAATCAATTTCAACGTATTTCTTTTCAGCATTAATATCTGCCGCCGTTGAAATCAGATCATTTTCCCGCGCCCAATTCAAAATTTCATCAAAACCGGCGTTCGTCCAGATATTAAGACGAAAACCCGCGCCCATCGAAGCGCGCAAAGATTTCGGCGAGAAAACGTCTGCCGAATTTGCTGAAATTATTATTCCAGCGACATTTACGGCTTCGCCGGAGCGCAATATCGCGCCAAGATTTGAAGGATTATTGATTTGATGAAGTGCAACGACAAGCGGCAATTTGCCGGTTGATTGTGAAAATTGAGATTCAAAAGATTGCTTGTCAGTTTGAGGCTTTTGGCAAATCAAGACTATTCCCTGAGAGGTTTTTGTATCTGCGATTGATTGAAAAATTCTGTCGGAAACTTCCGACACAGCAGTTTGTTTTTGCTGAAAACTTGATAATAAAATAGTTGATCGCGCATCATTTTCAAACGATTCTGAAATAAAAACTTCGTTCACCCGTAATTCAGAACGCAAAACTTCTTCAGCGAGCCGTAAACCTTCGACAAAAATCAACTCTTTGGTGTGACCGTCACGCACTTTTCGAGCGAGTTTCAGTTTTTGATTTTCGCGGCTGGTGATTTTCAGCATTGAATTATTGTTCGCTAAAAGTAATGCGTCAGTAAAGAGTTACAGAAAGATTTTTTGCCTGCGAAAAAAACGAAAAAGAATTTATTTGGCCTATTTTCGTATCTTTCGTGTGTTTCGTAGGCAAACCAAACTCTTTACTGACGCATTACCGCTAAAAAATTGTAATTGTTGAGAATCAATTTTGTTTATGCGATAATTCTAGTTCTTTCGCGCCCGTAGCTCAGTGGATAGAGTGTTCGGCTCCGAACCGAAAGGTCGCAAGTTCAATCCTTGCCGGGCGTATTCAATATTTATCGTTTTAACTCGTTTGATTCAAAACGATTATTTCGGCTGGATCGTCACAGATTTTATTCTGACGGCTTCAAGCGGTCTTTCGCCTTCTTTGGGTTCAACTCCGGAAATTGTTCTGACATTATTCATTCCTTCAATTACTTTACCAAAAACAGTGTATTTATTGTCAAAACCGGGTTGCCGAATAAGGGTCATAAAAAACTGGGAATTCGCCGAGTTTACATCCGGACCGCGAGCTGCGCCGACAATTGCAGTGTCGTATAAAATATCAGAAAATTCAGCCGGAACATCAGGTTTATCGGATTTTCCCTGACCGTCGTTGGCTGGGTCGCCGTCTTTTGAAAACGGGTCACCGCCTTGCACGACATTTTGGTTAATACGATGAAATGTTGTGCCGTTATAAACGCCTTCGCGGGCGAGTGTTTTGAAGCGCTCGACCATTTTCGGCGCAATGTTCGAGTAAAGCTCGATCTTAATTGTTCCGTAAGCAGGTTGTTCCATCTCGATGACCGCAATTTCGTTATCGGCAACCGGCGTCGCGCCTTTTTTGACCTCAGCATTGGCCGCAGTCCTGTTGTTTGCCGGTTTTTTTTTGTCGTCACACGAAAGTGAAAACACGAGTGAAAATAAAACGATAAAGAGCGAAAGTTTGTTAATCATAAATTTGTATAAAAGAAATATTCTCTAAAAGTTTTTATTGCTGTCAAGCAAGATCGTGACCGGACCGGCATTGACGATTTCGACTTCCATCATCGCCTGAAAACGTCCGGTTTCGACCCTTGACAAATGTTTTCGTGCCCCTGTGACAAAAAATTCATAAAGCCGATTTGCTTCTAAAGGCGCGGCGGCTTCGATAAAAGAAGGTCGGCGGCCTTTCCGCGTATCACCGTAAAGAGTAAATTGTGAAACAACCAAAAGCTCGCCGCTGATGTCCAAAAGGGATAGATTCATTTTTTCGTCCGCGTCTTCAAAAATCCGCAGATTGAGCGTTTTTTCGAGCAAATATC
>JANLTD010001019.1:0-2194 GCA_031362765.1 Acidobacteriota bacterium
CAGCAGATCAATATCGATCGGACCGATGACGTTGACGAGCGCGATCGTTTTCGATTCCGACACGATGACCGCCAAACCGCTCATCACATCGCCCGTGAACATCGTGTAAACGTCAACCTTTTGATTGTTTTTCTTGCTGCGGACATTGGCGAGCTTTTCCCAAACCGGCGCGTTAAGCTGCGAACGGATCTCATCAATATCCGCGATATTGTATTCGTTTTCATTCTCAAAGTTATAAACACGAACGTAAATTCCTTTCAGATCCTTGATCGCTTCGCTGACTTTTTGTGCGTCGGCGTCTTTTGATTTCATCATCACGCGGCGTGCCAGATCGAGCAGTTTGCCTTCGATGTTGACTTCGACGACATCACGCGCCTTTGTTTCAAGACCGTTCAGACGTTCAAAACTAAGCCGTGCATCCTGGGCGTTGACGGCGATTGCCGAAAACAAGAGAAGCACAGGTAAAGCGGTTTTCAAAAAATAATTGCTAAGTGATTTCATAATAATTTCTCCTGATGTAAAACAAACTTCAGTTTGTTTTCTCATATAATAACTAGCGTGCCGGAATCAAACTGAAGTTTGATGGACGTTAAAAATTCTATTTTGCCGAATTGTGAACGGCGGTTTTCTCTTCAATTCCCTGAACTTTGTCTTTGACGAGTTTCAAACTCGAACCCGTGATCGAAAGCGCGAGCATCAGCTGGTTGTAAGCGTATTCTTCCTCGGCAGTCAGCGTTTCGGGCGGTGTTATGTTCATTCGCGCAACCAAATTGTTCGGGCGAATGAACGGCGCGACCCGTTGGCGTGTTTCTATAATATTCGGTCGGCTAAAACGCTTTTTGTTTTCAATTACTTTAACCGGAACAACTTCGGGTTCTTTTGTAATAACTTTATCCGCAACTTTGTCATCACTTTTCGGCGGGGCGGTTTCTGCGACATTCTTAATGACCGGCGAAACCTGAAACCAAACGGCGAAGAAGATCACAACGACCGAAGCCAAAGCCGCAAACGCAAAGCCGATCTGAAAAAATCGGCGCGGTTTTTCTTTTTCGACAACAAAAACCTGGCTTGGCAGAACGGGAGGCGCGGTTGCCCGGTAACGAAACGCCTTCAGCGCATTTTCCAATCTTTCGATTTCCGCGTCTTCGCCTGTTTTGTTCCACAGATAATCTTCTTTCATAACTTTTAATTGTTCCGAAGTCCCGCCTGGCACAAGCCCCGGCTTTTCCACACCTTTTCAATCCAATAAACTTTAGCGTGTTGCCGCCTGAAGGCGGGACTCAGAACTAAATGCCGAGTTTTTCCTTTAGTAACTTCATTCCGCGATACAGATTGACTCTGACCGATTCGGGCGTTAAGCCGGTTTGGGCGGCGATCTCTGCGCCGGTCATTCCTTCGACGAGCCGCAAAACCAGAGTTTCGCGATAAGTGTCGGGGAGAGAGCGTATAGCTGCTAAGATCTCACGCGCTTCCGACAGCGGATTTTCCTTTTGGCGCAAATCTTCCGAAAGCTCTTCGGTCGGCTTCGATTTTCGATAAAATTCGGCGGCGCGATTGCGGGCGATCATCGCGAGCCACGCGCCGACTGCCGCTTTTTCCCGCAAAGTATGTAGATTCTTATAAGCCGACAGGAAAACTTCCTGCACGATGTCGTCCGTCTCATCACGCGGCACCCGCGCCAGGATGATGCCGTGAACCATCGCTGCGAACATTTTATAAAGTTCGCCGAAGGCTTCCGCGTCGCCCTGACAGACGCGTTCGACGATCTGCGCCTGAGCCGATACCTTCTGCGCGGCGGCGGCGGCTTCGCTTCTTGCAAAGAAAAACATATTTCCTGTCATTTCGCTATCGGGCATTGGTTTAGAAAAATTGATGAACGGCGCTCAAAGTATGATTGAAAATGAACGAATATCAAACGGATCCGCCGCTCATCAAAGTATAGATCGGCTTTTTTTATTCTCTTGCCGGTAATAAAGACGAATCTTACCGAAAAAATGTTAACAAAAGCTCTTGACTTTTTATGATCTTATGCCATTTGAAGCAGCTGAGCAAAAATTTTGCGACATATTGGTTTTTCCGCAGTAACGCATTTATGCGTGAGAAACCGCCGCGCTTGGTTGGCGGTTTCACGGCTAAAGCCGTTACTCTGAACAGAACCCTGAGCGGTAGGGACGGGTTTTCGATTCACTCGTTC
>JANLTD010001035.1:0-7382 GCA_031362765.1 Acidobacteriota bacterium
GCTGAGCCTATCCAATTCAAGTATATACCGTATATGGCAATGGTGGTATCGGCAGACGCACTTGAAGAATTACGCAAATCGCCGGACGTAAATTATTTGCAGGAAAACCAGGAGCGCAAACCGGCACTGATTCAAAGCATTCCCATTATCGGCGCGAATACGGCGGCGGCAAACGGCTGGACGGGAAGCGGCTGGACAGTGGCGGTTCTCGATTCGGGTGTTGACAAAGCGCATCCGTTTTTTAATAACCGCGTCGTTTCCGAAGCCTGCTTTTCGTCAAACACCAATGGCGCGACCAGCCTTTGTCCGGGCGGCGTAACCGCCTCAACCGCTTCGGGTTCGGGTGTAAACTGCAACGTCAGTCAGAATGACGGCTGCAAACACGGAACGCACGTTGCCGGAATTGCGGGCGGCGGCAATCCGCTGATTAACGGTTCGGGCGTGGCGCGAAGCTCCAACATTATCGCCATCCAGGTTTTTCACTTTCAATCAACAAACTGCGGCAGCGAACCTGCGCCGTGTCTGAGAACCGATGATGCGAATTGGACTCGCGGACTTGAGCGAGTTTATGAGCTTCGCACGACTTATAACATTGCGTCGGCCAATATGAGTCTTGGCGGCGGACAATTTTCCGCCTATTGCGATTCTGTTAACGCGCAAGGAAAAGCAGCGATTGATAATCTGCGCTCCGCCGGAATTGCGACCGTTATCGCTTCCGGCAACAATGGCTATACGAGTTCGATAAGTTCTCCCGCCTGCATTTCTTCGGCCATCAGCGTCGGTTCGACCAACGACGGCGATTCGTTCCCGATTGATTTTGTTTCGACATTTTCAAACAGCGCCTCTCTTCTGAATTTGCTTGCCCCGGGCGAATTGATAACTTCTTCAGTTCCGGGCGGCAGCTACGAAGAACAACAAGGAACCTCGCAGGCATCGCCGATGGTCGCGGGCGCGTGGGCGGTCATGAAACAAAGATTTCCGACGGAATCGGTCACACAAATTCTAACGCGGCTGAAGTACGGCGGCGCGCAGGTTTTAGATTCGCGCAACGGGCTGGTCAAACCGCGAATCAAAATCGACACGGCAATGAATACCTCAAATCTTGACCCATGTGATTCATCAACGCCGATTAGTTTCGGGCAAACGGTCAACGGCACCCTCTCGAACACCGATTGCCTGCTTCCTTTCGGAAGCCGCTCCGATGTTTACACATTCAACGGAACTCAGGGGCAAGGCATCGCCATTACCAAAAATTCAACCACGTATTTTACATATTTGTATCTTTTCGATTCGAGCGGCGCGCTAATCGGCAATAACGGCAACGCCAACACATCGAGAATTCCCGCGAGCGGTTTTTTGACACTTCCCGCAACCGGAACCTATAAAATCTACGCGACTTCGGTCGAAGGCAACAGGTTCGGAAATTATACGCTCAATTTGGCAACAAACGGCTGCAGTTTTACGGTTTCATCGAGCAGTCAGAATTTCACGGCAAGCGGCGGAAACGGAAGTTTTACCGTGACGACCGCCGCCGGTTGTGCGTGGACCGCGCAAAGCAGTGCGGCGTGGCTGACGACAACTTCGACCGGTAATGGCAACGGCACCGTCAACTATTCGGTGGCCGCAAATGCCTCGACAAGTCAGCGTACCGCCACGATTACCGCCGGCGGACAAATCCATACGGTCACGCAAGCCGGAACGGTTGCGCCGACGTTGCGCCGACCATTCGACTTTGACGGTGACGGAAAAACCGATATTTCGATCTTCCGACCGTCTGCCGGCGAATGGTGGTATTCAAAGAGTTCCAACGGCGGAAATGCAGCTTTACAATTTGGAATTTCAACCGACAAATTAGTTCCGGGAGATTTTACCGGCGACGGCAAAACCGACATTGCTTTCTGGCGACCGTCAACCGGTTTCTGGTTTATTTTACGTTCTGAAGATAATTCATTTTTCTCCTTCCCGTTCGGCACTTCGGGCGATGTCCCGATCGTCGGCGATTTCGACGGCGACGGCAAGGCTGATCCGGGAGTGTTTCGCCCGTCGAGTTTGACATGGTTTATCTCCAAATCTTTGGGCGGGACATTGATTCTGACATTTGGCGCTTCCGGCGACAAACCCGTGACGGCAGATTTCGACGGCGACGGTAAAACCGACATCGCTATTTATCGTCCCTCGGTCGGCGAATGGTGGATAAACAGAAGCAGTAACAATACCGTTTTTGCATTCCAATTCGGCGGTTCCATGGATAAGCCCGTGCAAGGCGATTATACGGGCGATGGCAAGGCTGATGCGGCATTTTGGCGTCCTTCGACCGGCTCCTGGTTTATTCTTCGTTCAGAAGATTTCTCATTTTACTCGGTCCCGTTCGGCGCGTCGGGCGATGTTCCCTCACCCGGCGATTACGACGGCGACGGCAAATTCGACACGGCAGTTTTCCGTCCGTCAAATGTAACGTGGTTTGTTAATCGCACAAATGCGGGAATACTCATCTCGACATTCGGCACCACCGGCGACCTCTCGGTGCCGAACGCCTTTGTTCCGTAATTTTTGTGAGATGAGGGACAATTTGAGGAATGAGGGATGAAGGATGAGGGATGAAAAAAACGATTATTTTCCTAATTCATCCCTCATTCTTCATCCTTCATCCCTCAGTCGCCTTGTGCTTTTTTGAATCGCTGTGTAAAATTGACATTAAAGTAAAGATTCACGGTTTGAATCTAATTTATTTGAAAGGAGAAATTATAATAAATGTCAGCAGTTGCAGCACCTTCAGTTGAAATGACTGTTACCGAAACAGCAATCGTAGAAATCAAGAAGTTTTTATCAAGCGAAGACGATTTGCCGGAAACGGCAGGTCTTCGTGTTCGCGTCGTTCCCGGCGGATGTTCGGGCTTTTCATATAGTTTGAATATCGAAGAAGAATCAAAATCGGGCTATTTTGTGATGGAAAAAGGCGATATCAAACTTTTTGTAGATATGTTTTCCGCGCAATACTTAAACGGAATCACGGTTGATTACACATCGAATATGATGGGTTCGGGTTTCACGTTTGAAAATCCGAATGCGACCGGCGGTTGCGGTTGCGGAACATCATTTTCCGCTTGATCATTTGAAACACGTCAACAAATTAAGAGTAAGGTCTGAAACTATTTTCCGACCTTTTTTCTTTATTATCTGGAAAAGAAATCTGATTACAACTGTCTATTGACATACAAAACAATCGGATAGGCAGCAGTAGGCGGGCAATAGGCGGCGGGTCTTAATAACCAAAGTTATTGAGGCTCTTTCTGCCATTTTTTCGTGATTTTCTCAAAAAACACTTGCCAAACCCGATAGGTTTAAGGTTAAAATGGAACAGGCGATTTGCCATTTCGCAAATTTAAAGCGACACTAATAAAGTTAAACCAATATTTCGACAAAATAATATTTAAAAAATTAGTACTTTTTGCACAAATCCAACGGATAAAATTCCGCGATTTTCCGCATACTCAAAATATTGGCTTATAGGTTAAATCAAATCTACGATTTTTCCGCTCATCCCCAAATATAAAATAACTGGAGTAATTTTTATTAATGATTTTTAAGAACCGTTTGTGTATTTCGCTTTGTCTTTCCGTATTTCTCTTGAGTTTTGCAATTAGTTCAAACGCTCAAAGCCGTTCAAGAATAGTTACTACACCGGAAAGTCGCCCGACCAATACACAAACTCAGCCTGATAAAATAAAACGAACCGTCTTGTCGTCGCCCACTACAAATGTCAATCAGCGTCCCACGTTATCAACCAATATTATCGTCGTCGGACAAAACAAACCCAATCAACCGCTTGTCAAAAATACCGGCTCAACGCAACCGGCCAATTCGAGTATAAACTCAAACAGCCTCCTATATTACAATTCCAATCTCAACCAACGATTGCTGAGTTCGATCCAATCAAAAATCGGGATTCCGTATCTTTACGGCGCGATCGGCCCGAATCGCTACGATTGTTCAAGTTTTGTCTGGAAAGTTTTTCAGGAATCCGGAATATTTTTTACCCGCACGAGCGCCCGGTCAATGTGGGCTACTTTTGAACCGGTCTATGGTGATGACCGATTCAAATTCGGAACACTCGTGTTTTTCAACAAACTTGGGCATATGGGCATTGTCGCTGACGAAAATGGATTCTATCAGGCTTCGTCAAGCAAAGGCATTATGTATTCACCTTTCAAAGGTTACTGGCAAAATCGGATCGTCGGCTATCGCCGCATTCCGGCTGGTTACGGCGGAAAATAAATTTTTCTAAATGTAAAAAAAGCCCGAAGTTAAATAACTTCGGGCTTTTTTGTCAGAACCCCAGAGCGATAGCGACCTGTTTAATGTTGGTATAAAAATTAGCTGTTTTAACAAGTCGTTACCGCTCGCTGTTCTGACCAATTAAATTAGCTGTTTTTAACAGGTCGCTGCCGCTCTGGCGTTCTGACCAATTAAACAACAAATCCGGGGCGCGATAAATGTTCTTTAACCTCACAGATTATCGCGATTTTATCAATCGCCACATACGCAACTTTTTCTTCGTCGTCACGCAAAAACAATACCCCGCTTTTGACATCAATCACATCGCCGCGAAACGAAACACCTGCACCGCACGAAACATCAATTCTTTTCCCCATTAAAATCGTTAAAAATTCTTCCATAAAACATTCTCCCCCAAATTATTAAATTCGATTTGCAAACGAAGCGATTCTGCCAGCCATTGCCCAACGCGAAACCGCCGTTCCGTTTGTCTGATTTTCGTTTGAAACGGCAGCCGATGCAGCCGAATTTGCGAGCGTTGCCGCAATCAAAGCCATATCGCGCTGAGTAATGGGAATTTCCTTCGCTTTTTTCCGTTCGTTGAAACGCGGTATAAAACCTGTATCGAGTTTTCCTGCGATAAATTCTTCGTCTTCAACAACTTCGCGAAAAAACGGCAGTGTCGTTTTAATGCCGCCGACTTCGTATTCCTGCAATGCCCGCCGCATCCGGTCAATCGCTTCGGCACGATCGCGTCCGTGGACCGCAAATTTCGAGATCATCGGATCGTAATAGATCGAAATTTCCGAACCTTCGTAAATCCCGCCGTCGTCGCGCACGCCGCTGCCCTGCGGCAGCCGCAACCGGGTGATCTTTCCGGGACTTGGCAAAAAATTATTTTCGGCGTCCTCAGCATAAACGCGGCATTCAATGGCGTGGCCGTTCATCTGAATTTCGTCTTGTGTGAATGAAAGTTTTTTGCCGAAAGCGACATTGATCTGTTCTCGGACAAGGTCAATTCCGGTGACAAGTTCGGTGACCGGATGCTCAACTTGCAGACGCGTGTTCATTTCCAAAAAATAAAACGAACGATCGAGATCCGACACCAGAAATTCAACCGTCCCGGCGCCGACATAATTGACCGCTTTGGCGACCAGAACGGCACATTCGCCCATTCTTTGACGCAAATTCGCATCATTGATCGGCGACGGACATTCTTCGATAACTTTTTGATGACGACGCTGGATCGAACATTCGCGCTCGCCGAGATAGACGTGATTACCGTGTTTGTCGCTGAAGATCTGAATTTCGATATGACGTGGTCGCACCACGGCTTTTTCAACAAAAACAGCGTCGTCGCCGAAACTCGCCCGGGCTTCAGATTGCGCGGCTTCGAGAGCGTTTTTCAGATCGCTTTCCTGATCAACGAACCTCATTCCCTTTCCGCCGCCGCCGGCGGACGCCTTGAGCATCACCGGAAAACCGATTTCCCGTGCGGTTTCAAGCGCATCTTCAAAAGAAACAAGCGGCTCAGTCGTTCCCGGAACGATCGGAACACCGGCTTCGATCGCGATCAAACGCGCCGAGATCTTTCCGCCCATTCCTTCCATTGCTTCCGGCGGCGGACCGATGAAAGTAATGCCTTCTTCCGTCACCTTGCGGACAAATTCCGAGTTTTCGGACAAAAAACCGTAGCCCGGATGAATCGCTTCGGCACCTGACAGTTTGGCAACCTCGATGATTTTCTCCCACCGCAGATAGCTTTCCGCTGACGGCGGTGCGCCGATCAGATAAGCTTCATCAGCCATTCGCACGTGCAGTGCGTTCTTGTCCGCTTCGGAATAAACCGCGACCGTTTTGATCTTCATCTCGCGGCAGGCGCGAATCACGCGGCAAGCGATTTCTCCGCGATTGGCGATTAATATCTTTTTGAACATAAAACTTAATCCACTAGCGAATTTCCGTGATTTTTCGGGTCGAAACGAATGCTGACCTTTACGCCGGGCGCATATTTGACGGGCGTTTCCTTTTGTTTTTCGGTCAAAGTGTCTGACGATTCAAAATCAACACCGTGAATCGTGTAGTAGTAATAAACGATTTCCTCGCCATTATCTTTTTTTTCAGAATCAATGATCGTGCCTTCGGTGATTCTGCCTTTTTTTAGCAAAATTTCCCGTCGCTCATTTGCGGAAAGTGCTTTTTTCTTGCGCTTAAAAATATCAAAAAGTACCATTTCAATCTAAAACCAGCGGGGGTTTGTTATATTTTGCTCTTAAATTATTGACTGCCGTTAAAATTGTCGGACGGCTTATGATTCTCGCCTCAAAAGGTCTTTTACCCGGAATATCAATCATTATCAATCCGATCAAGATCGTCAAAACCCCTTGTCCCGGAACGCCCGGAAGCGACAATATTATTCCGACAATAACCAAAACCACCCCAAGAATATTTTTCAAAATGACTGCGCCCCAACGAATAAGAAAAGGGCTGTCAGGTAAAAAATCACGCTCGTAGTGCGAACTGAAATAATTTTCGGGCACTTTGACAACAACGATTCCAATCGCCAGAAAACTAAGCCCAAACGAAAGAAAAAACAAACCGACACCAAGTCCGATTTCGCCCCAGGTCAAAGCTGTCCAAAATTTAGAAATGTAATTAAAGAGCCATTCCATAAAGTTTTCGGTTAATTTTCCGCTTCCATTTTTCTAAATTCCTTCCAAATAAAGATCATCCGCTGGACAAAAGTCCACATCGAACCGATCGCCAAAACCCAGAGTACTTGCGGCATTCGATTAAACAAAAAGAAGTTTGAATTCCAATCCCAGGTAGAAAGCGCACCGATGATAAAGAGCACGATGCGTTCAGGCCGCTGCATAAATCCGACATTCGCTTTTACGCCAAACGCTTCCGATCGCGCCGTCGAATAGCTGACCATAATTGAACCGAGCCAGCCGACACCGGCCAGAAACACGTTCAAAATCGAATGTTGCGGCGTGTTTGAGGCGTAGAAAACCATTATCCCTAAAAAACAAACCATATCCGAAACGCGGTCGAGCGTCGAATCAAGGAAACCGCCGAATTTCGTCACAGTACCGGTCAGGCGCGCC
>JANLTD010001053.1:0-2184 GCA_031362765.1 Acidobacteriota bacterium
ATTGATTTTGAAGATAACGAACCGCTCGATTTTGTCGAAAAGATGGAAAAGCGCGACCGCGACCGTTACGAAATGAACGAAAACTCGAAAACCGGAAACGATAGTATTTAGATCGAAAAGAATTTTTGCAAAAAGAGCGGCGGCAATCATCACGGTTGCCGCCGCTCTTTTTACATTAGCCTCAGTAAATCCAAATTTTGGATTTGGGATCGCCGATCTTGGATCATTGATCAATCCAAATTCCGGATACTCGCTAAGATTGTTTTCTGAATACCCAGGTTAAAACTACCGCCAGCAAACACATTCCAAGAATGGCTTCTGCCCAGAAAAATGATAAGACATCGCTCAATGTGCCGACGGGCGGAACGCCCGGTTGACTATTGCGGACGGTGACAAAGGCAAAAAGCAATGTTGCGATAAAGGAAAACATTGCAAGTTCTGATTTGCGTCCCATAAAAACAACTCTTATAACTAATCCCAAAACTGCCAGTGTGACGCCCCACATCAAAAACATAATGAACGAAGCAAAGAGTTTAACCTCGCCCGAACGAGAAATATTCAACGTCAGCTTTGTATCAAACTCATTACTCTCTTTGCTGGCAGTTGTCGTAATTGTGTATCCTGATGCCACAGGGACGCCGATCTTGACGTCTGTAAATACCAGAAAATGTGGAATTTCGGCTTCATCGTCTTCTTCTACTTCTTCTACCTTTGGAGCGGTTGAATCTTCTGTCTTTGCCGGATCTTTAGGTGCTTCCTTCTTTTTATCGGGTTTGGTAAAAAAATATAGAAATAAATCGGCTTGATGCGCGTCAAAAGGATAATCTTCGACCTTGCTTATGGCATCTGACCCCTGTTTTACTACGCCGAACATCGGCAAAACTACCTCGCTGGCGTTCATTCGCTTTCCTTTTTCAAAAGTCACCTCCGATTTCCCGTTCGCACTTTCGGTATCGAACTTAATGGTTTTGGCTAATGTCCCATCATCTTTGACTAAATTTCCATCAGGAATAAATTCCAAACGAATGGTAACATCGCCTTTGATCGGATCAAGATTTACGATTTTGGCAAAAACCTCGATCCTGTCCGGATGTTTATTCCGAAATTCCTCTAATTTTTTCTCGACCTCTGACTTAGACTGAGCATTGACGATCAATGCCGTGCCCATCAACAAAATCGTTACTAAACTAACTGCAAAACTTTTAATTGCTATATTTTTTCTTAAAGACATAACTGTCTGTTTCCTCCGTAATTTTTATATTTTTTAAGACACTATCAAACAAAAACGTTTTTCTAAATCTCCAAAGTATCATTCGCTGTAAATCTGAATAACAGGCTTGCCTTCAGAATTTATATAGGCGCGATACATTCCGTCGGAATTAAAAGAAATTCCCATATTACCGAATTTATCAATCGCGATCACGCCGCCGTCGCCGCCAAGATTGCCGACTTTTTTAATTTCAAGGTCAAGAGCTTGTTGAACGGGTAATGCGCGGTATTCCATCATCGCCGAAATATCCCGGGCCACGCCCAAACGGATAAAATATTCGCCCCAACCGGTTGCCGAAATCGCGCAGGTGTTGTTGTTGGCGTAAGTTCCGGCGCCGATGATCGGAGCATCGCCAACACGTCCGTATTTTTTGTTCGTCATTCCGCCGGTCGAAGTTCCCGACGCGAGGTTACCGTCTTTATCTAATGCAGCCGCGCCGACCGTCCCGAATTTATTTTCGGGCAGTTTCTGGGTTTCGGTCATCTCAGCATAATATTCTTCACGAGTCAGCGGCTTTTCTTTCAAATTTTGACTTTTTAATTTTTTGCGTTTTTCCTTCTCTTCTTTGATGATTTGCTGAAGCGAATCCCAACGCTGCTGCGTAAAGAAATATTTTTCCGGCACGAATTCGATGTTCATTTCCTTGGCGAATTTTTCCGCGCCGTCACCAACCATCATCACGTGCGGTGATTTTTCCATCACAACGCGCGCCAAAGAAATTGGGTTTTTGATATGACGAAGTCCGGCAACCGCACCCGCTGCGAGCGTTTTACCGTCCATGATCGACGCGTCGAGTTCGTTTTTACCCTCGGCCGTAAAAACCGCGCCTTTGCCGGCTTTAACAAGCGGCGAATCTTATAAAATCCTGATCGCGATCTCGACCGCATCGAGAGAAGTTTTGCCGTCTTGCAGAG
>JANLTD010001092.1:0-8380 GCA_031362765.1 Acidobacteriota bacterium
GCCGGTCATCCTTTGCGGTGACGGCATTTTGCTTGCCCGTTGGAAATTGAGCGAAGATGAAAAGAAAATCATTGCCGAAACCGGAGATCTATATGTGTTTATTTGGACATTTGGCAATCCGGTCCAACCGCTTTTTTTGCAGGTCAATCAGCCTGCAATTGACAACCATTCCGATGACGATG
Source organism: Acidobacteriota bacterium (assembly GCA_031362765.1). Classification (GTDB taxonomy): domain Bacteria; phylum Acidobacteriota; class Blastocatellia; order Pyrinomonadales; family Pyrinomonadaceae; genus JAFDVJ01. Next base: position 183 of record JANLTD010001092.1, read on the forward strand.
TTTTGTCGTCAGAAATGCTTGGATAAATATTATGGAAGAAATTGAATTCAGAAAACATATTTTGCCGCCAATCGAATTCGGAGAACGTTTGACGGCTTTCCGCGAGAAACATAAATTATCGCTTGCTGATTTTGCACGAATTTTCAAATTCGTAAAAAACACGTCTCCGGCAACCTTTCACCGCGTAGAGAAAGGACTTGCCGCGAGGAGTTTATACGAAACGGTCAGCGATGTTATGGAAGATTATTTACCCGAATGGCTCAAATCAAAAGGCTTTTCGGACGCAGAAATTTACGCAGATTTAGACCAACTTTTTAACTTACAGGAGAGAGATATGATTGTTAAACGCCGCGAACTTACCAGTTCAGCCATTAAATTTTTCGGACTGTCAGCCGATCCTTTCGACGTTGACCGCATTCCGAGCGACGAGGAACTTTTTACAAACAAGGATTTGGATCAACTTGTCGCCCAAGTCCGCGATGCCGTTCTGTATAAAAAATGGATCGCCGTTGAAGGTCCGATCGGCTCCGGTAAAACTGCGCTGAAGATACGTCTTCATCGTGAGCTTTCAGAATTAAAAACACAGAAAATTTATCTGATCTACCCGGAGTTTTTCGACATGAATGTTGTCACCGTGCAAGCCATCGCCAACTGTATTCTCGAAGAATTTCAGATCAAAGTCCCGAACAGCAAAACCGCCCGTGTCCGCCGCATTAAGGAACATCTCGTGCAACTCGAAAAAGAAGATGCGCGGGTTGCTCTCATTTTCGATGAATGCCACCGGCTCAATGATAAGGTTCTCACGAGCTTGAAAAACTTTTGGGAAATGACTAACGGCGGATACAGCAGATTGCTCGGCATCGTCCTGTTTGGTCAGCCGCAGTTTTTTGAAGCGACTCTCAGAGATGTCCGCTATCGTGAGATCTCCGAGCGCGTCAAATCCGTTCAAATGCCCAGCCTTGCAAAAAGCGCAAAGGACTATCTCGCGCACAGAATCGCGGCAGTCGGCGGAAATATTGACGCACTCTTCGAGCCGAAAGCTCTGCAACGCATTTGCAACATCGCCAAAACGCCGCTCTCGCTCGGCAACATTGCAAACCACGCTCTGATGGAAGCCTTCGAGATCGAAGAGCCGAAAGTCGTTTCGCAAATTCTTTCCAAACTAAATCTGCCGGATGAGCCAAGAATCCGCAGCATTCGCCAGGCGGCATAGAGGAGAAAACGAAGTGGATGCTTTCAAAATAGTCAACAAAGACAACGAAATTGAAAAATGTCCGGGTTGCGGATGCACCGATTTTATCAATGAAGAAACGGAAGTTTATTGCGGTCGTTGTGGTGATTTTTATAAAAGTTTTGCCGAAGACGAGGAGGGAAAATAATGAATTCAGCCCAAATAGTTAATCAAATTTACACGACTAATTTGCCTATCCGAATCTTCGGAAAAGGCGAAGAAGTCACCCATATTTTCGTTGGCAAACTGATCGGTGCAGACGGCAAAGAAACCGAAGCCGTCTGCCTGATCTCACAGCCGAAAATTCCGATGTCCGACGATTTCTTGCGCCAGTTAAACTCTGTCGCGTGTCAATGCGGTCATCAAAAAATTGAAGGAATGCCGCTCTGCGGACTTTGCTTCACAAATCTAAAAACAGGTATGCAAGCCGCATTAAAACAAAATCGCGGCGGCGAACTCGAATCAACCTATAATCTCGCGGTCAATTCACTCAATTACCGCACCCGCCCACGGAGGAAAACACGAGGATGAAAGAAGACGATGTTTATCTCAAGGCACTTTCGGTCTTGAATGACGCTCTTGATGGCAAAACGGTTAATCCTGTCGCCGTTTCCACAGCAACGAGTATGTTCATAATGCTGTGGTCTTCAATCCATCAAGAGCGTCTCAAGGAAAATCAAATCAAAGACGCGCTGCGCGAAACTTTCGCAGAATTTATTGAGGAGAAGAAAGGTAAAAATGAGTAAAAAAATTATTGTAAACGCTTTCTTTTTCGGAGTTGTCCTCGGCATGGGAATCATGTTCGTCCTTACAATTTTAATTGATTGGCTAGTTGATAAGTTCACAAATTTCATAATGAGGAAAATGGAGGAAAAGCGAAGTGATAAGAACTGACAGACCAACCGGAATTATCAGAACATTGCCGTCGCTTTACGGCGACGCTTCAGCCGGAGCGAAGAACTATCAACGCTCGATCAAATTGCTGGAAGCCGAAAGAATTCCGGCAATTTACATCGCACTTTCGGCAATTCCGAAGATTTCAATTTTGTATATGTATCTGCTTGTTGAGGGCGAAATCCAAGTTCGCTTGAACATCAGCGGATACGAGCCGGGCGATGCACGGGAATGTTGGGACAAAACAATTCGGCAGCCGAAAATTTGGGTTGAATGCACCGGTCCTGTCAGCCGTCCGATCGAAACAATTTACAGACGTGGCTTTCAAGGTTTTCGCTATACCGAAGACCTTTGGTAATTGATATGGGCAGACGCGAATTAGTCAGACAATTGGAAACCGCCAGAGCGCAATTTTGCGGCATCGGCACAAGGAAAGTAAAGCTCGAACTGAATCGCATCGGGCTTTCATGCGCGACAGCTCGCGCCTTTCGGATCGCGCTTGAAATCGAAGATTGTTCAACGCAGGGCAAGAAATATATGGGTTCCGAATGGTCTGATAAAAAATACCGCGAAAAAGGCGACTTGATTGAAAAGCTGTGTAAATTATGCGCCATCGAAGGATGGACTTACGGCAAACAAAAGAGCGGTTCATACCATACGAAATGGATTGTTTATTTTGAATTACCCTCATGCGAACAAATTTCTTTTCATACAAATTTATCAATTGATATTGCTGATTATCCTTTTGAATGGGACGGCAAAACAAGTTCGACTTTAAGAAAATTGGAAGCTGCAATTACCGAATTTTTGAAGGACGAGAATCAACCGATTTTCGAGATTTTTGAGTAAATATTATGGCAAGTAATAAACTTTTTTCCGAAAAAGAAAAACAATTCATCCTCGACAATTTCGCCGGGATGACGCTCCGCCAAATGGCTGCCGCTCTTAACCGCAGCGAAGGCGGAGTGAAAACTTGGGCTTTGAAATTAGGACTGCGCCGACACACGCGCTTTGATTGGACGGCGGAAAACGTTGAAATATTAAAGGAAATGTATCCGACAAATTCCGCCCGTGAAATCGCCTCCAAATTACAGACTGAAATTTATGTGATCTACAAAAAAGCCGATCGTCTGCATCTCAAGAAATCGCCCGAATATTTAGCCGCATTGAATAAACAAATCGGCGAAAACCTGCAAAAGAATGGGTTCGCGCGTCGCTTCGTGAAAGGTCACAAACCCTGGTCTTTCGGCAAGAAAATTGGCACTCGCGGACGGTCGGTAGAAACTCAATTTAAGAAAGGATTACGACCACATAATGCGGTTAAAGTCGGCACGATTCTGCCAGTCAGTCGCACTCCATATTTGAAAATTAAAATTGCCGAACCGAATGTTTGGGAATTCCTTCACCGGCACAATTGGAAAAAAGAACACGGCATAATTCCAGCAGGTCTTTGCCTGATATTCAAAGACGGAAACCCGCACAATTGCGCGGTCGAAAATCTTGAACTTATTACCCGGAAAGAATTGTATATTCGCAATTCGATCCACAATTTACCCGACGATTTGAGAGAAACAATTCAAACGCTCGGACTTTTGAAACGCACTATTAACAGGAGAATTAAAAATGGCGAAAAACGGTATTAAAGATTTACGAAATTTAATGATGGAAACCATCGAGCGGCTGATTGATGCTGATGATCCGATGGATTGGCGAACTGCACAGGCAATTGCTGCTGTTGGCAATGTTGTTGTCGGAAGTGCCAAAGTTCAGCTGCAAATTACAAGACTTTCCGGCCGCCAAATACCGGACGAACTGCAAAACGGCAAAGCAGAGTCGAAACAAATTGCCAATTTTTCTCAGTCCGGTAAATGTGTGAATCACGCTGCGAGCTTCGGACACACAAGTGACGAAGCCGAGAACTGCGAAAATTATAGCGTCGGATGTCCGAATTGTCCGTTCAAAGATTAAGACGGTTTAAGAAAATTAAGACCGGTTTATCTCAATTAATAACCGGCAAGATCGGTTAAGAAAATTTATGAATTATCTCGAAGAAATAGAACAGGAATTTTCAAAGATTCGCGGCAGATGGACTTCGCTTGCGCCGCTCGATTGGGCATTGGCGCAGACGTGGGAAACCAAGCAAATTCCGTTGTCCGTCGTCTTCCGGGCAATGGATGATGTTCACAAGAAGTTCATCGCCGCGAACCCAAAACGCACCGACACGATCAACTCACTTCGTTACTTTGAAAAAGGAGTTGAAAAAGAATTCGCCGAATGGCAAACCAGCCAAGTCGGTAAATCTTTGGAGATTTCCACAACTGAGGAAAACACTATGAATGATTTTGGTTGCTTTGCCGTTTCTGACGAAACTGATGTTCTGGAATTTTTAGTGACCGCTTACGATCGCAAGAATCTCCCGGAGCCGCTCCGATCGGCAGCGATCAACACCAGAACGCAGGTTCTCGAATTGATTGCTGATGTCGCAAAAAACAATCAGCTTTCCGATACCGACATCGAAACGCGCCTCGAAAAGATTTCCGCTGACCTCGAATTATCGCTGGTCGTCAGCATCCCGGAAGACGTTCGCGCCCGGATGATCGAAACCGTCAAACGCGATTACGCGCAAATAACGATCACCGCCGAATCGCGCCAAAAACTTTTAATCAAACAGGCTTATGCACATTTCGGATTGCCGAAATTAACTTTATTTGAATTATGAAAACAGATTGGATACAAACTTTTACCGGAAAGAAATTCTTTCCACTCGATCCGAAAATTGAAGACATCTGCATTGAAGACATCGCGCACAGTCTGGCGATGCAGTGCCGCTTTGCCGGTCATTCAAAGCAATTCTATTCGGTTGCTCAACATTGCAACGCGATGGTCAATTGTTGGTTTGCAAAAGAACACCAACGGGGATTAGCCAAATACGCTCTGCTTCACGATGCCAGCGAAGCCTATTTGACGGACATCCCGCGACCGCTCAAACACCTGCCCGAATTTCAGTTTTACCGCGATGCCGAAAAGCATCTTTCCGAAATGATTTATATCAAATTCGGTTTGAGTCCGATCGAACCCAAAGCGATCAAACAGGCAGATTGGGAAATTCTATGCGAAGAAGCGATGTCGCCGAGAATAATGTCGCCGCTTCATCCTGATTGGTATGCTAGATGCGAACCGGTCATTAACTTTTCATCGTGCGCACCGGAAAAAGCGGAACGAATTTTTTTGGATAACTTCAATCGACTTTTTAAATAAAACGGGAAGTCAGAACTACCTATATGAAGGATTTAGACGAATGCGAATTTTGCGATCATTTTTTGATAAATCACCAGCTAGGCAGGTGCCAAGTCAACAACTGCCACTGTGATCGAAATTATATCGAATACTTATTAAAAGGAAATCTTGAGTTATCACCGGAAGAAATTGAAAATTTACTTGATCTTAATATGAACAACGCAGAAAAAACACAGCCAGCAGTCGAGGGCTTCGTCACAAACGAGGCATTAACTAATTTTTTCTATCTTCTCCTGCGCGATTATTTACCCGCTGGAGATGTTGAAAATATTGTTCGCGCAGTTGAAAAAGGCGACGGAAAAACTAAAGTCCTTTCAAACTTTCATCTTGCTTCTTATGCCGAGGATCTGACAACAAGAATTCAAAAAACCAAATAATATGAAGGTTATTGACAAACTTAGAAAACTCATTGCACACGCGCAGAGCGCGAAAACAATTGGTAGTAAGTCCGAAGCTGAAGCTTTTGCCACAAAAATTCAGGAACTGCTCGACGCATATAATCTATCGATGTGTGACATCGATATGTCGGAATCTTCATCGACAATCAATCGTGAATTTACGAACCATCAGGCACGTCATCATTGGCAGAAATATTTCATTGCTAATTTAGCTGCCATAAATGGTTGCCGTGCGGTTTTATCAGGAACATCGATAACAATCATCGGCACTGAAATTGATCGCCAGATCGTGCTGGAAATTTATGTTTATTTTGAAAAGCTCGTCCGTGAATTTGCTGATCGAAGCTTGAAAGAATGGAAAACGACTGCTGAATACCATAGAAAAAGAAAGAAAACTTTTCATTCCCGGCTCTTCAAAAAGAGTTATTTCCACGGTTTTATTCTTGCTCTGATTTTCCGATTTCGTGAACAGCACGAAATTTCTAAAGAGTCGTCATCAAATCAAACCGCTTTAATCTTTATTGGTAATAAAGGCGTTGAATCCGAGAACTGGATAGCCAAAAATTTACACGCAAAAGAGCATCCAAACCCAAAATTTAATTTTTCTAAGCTTAATCCGAATGCCTTTCAACAAGGAACCGAAGCGGCTGAATCTGTTGCTTTGACAACAAAGATTTTTTGACAAAATTATGCTCATCTTCGACATCGAAATTGCCAACCCGATCGCGCCGAAAGATCCGTCGAAAAAAGAAGCCGGGTTATTCTACGCGAAAGATTTCAACGACTTTGCAAATATGGGCATCGCGTGCATCGGTGTCTATGAATACACGGTTGACAAATACCGCGTCTTCGGTGAATACGAATTGTCAGAGTTCCAGCAGCTGCTCGATACCCACGATGTCGCAGTCGGCTATAACAACATTCGCTTTGATAACAATGTCCTTCGAGCCAGCAACGTCACTATATCCGACAGTAAATCCTACGATATTCTCGCCCAAATTTACTCCGCTCTCGGTTCATATCAAAAAGGTTGCAAACTCGATGACGTTATCAAAGCGAACTTTCCAACCGCCACCGGCAAGACCGGCTCCGGCGTAGATGCTCCGATCCACTGGCAGCGCGGCTATCACACCAAAGTTATTGACTACTGCCTCAATGATGTCCGGCTAACAAAGATGCTCCTCGATCGCATCCTTCGCTTTGGCTGGATCAAAAACCCAATCTTCCCGGATAAGACTTTGAAGATGAAAAGACCGTGAGCAATCGTTCCCGGCTTTTTTATTTTTATGATATATTTTCGCTATGAAAAATTTTGGCGATATTCCGATCGGCGGATAAACACGATAAACTTGGAAACGCAACCTTGACTGAGTCAAATAATTTCTACACGTTTTGATAAAAAACTTGTCGAGTTTCCGAGTTTATCGTGTTTGATTACCCTTCATTATCGTGTTTCCTTACAATGTAAAAACTTTGTAAAATCTGAAACAAATCCAAGATTTTGTGCGTTTTGAAATTGACTAAAACCCAATTCCGGTCAATAGTCATAAATTATGAAAAGTTCTGTCAAACAAAAAGAGGTCCGTGAAGCGATTCTTGACGCGACCGATCTGCTGCTCTCGCGATACGGTTATCAAAAGATGACGATTGACGATCTGGCAAAAGAAGTCGGCATCGGCAAAGGCAGTGTTTATCTGCATTTTCCGAGCAAAGAAGAGATCGTGCTGTCGCATATTGACCGAATCATTGAACAGCTGAAAGGCAAACTTTCGGCAATTGCAAAAAGTAGTTCGGCGCCGGAAGAACGCTTGCGAAAAATGCTAAAAACACGCGTCTTGCATCGGTTTGAAAGCGTTCAGCATTACACCAAAAACCTAAACGATTTGCTGTCCGCGATTCGCCCGAATTTTCTGGCGCGGCGCGAATCTTATTTTGAACAGGAAGCACGAATTTTCGCTTTCGTCATCGAAGAAGGACAGCAAAGCAAGGAATTTGTCGCGGGAGATGCGGCAGAAATCGCTGAATCGTTGATTTTAGCAACCAATTCCCTGCTTCCGTTCAGTTTAACGGCGGCCGAACTCGGCGCGCGCCGGGACATCGAAACCAAAACGCTGCGGATGGCCGAGCTGCTGCTGCAAGGCTTAAACAACCGAAAGGTTTAGATTTGAGCATTTTAAATAGTAGTTCATTGTAATTGTTTAGGTCTTTGGTCTTTGGTTTTTGGTTTTTGGAAAGAAATTGCCAATCGGCATTGAATTTCTCACCAAGTCCGCTTATTTTGGCGAATCTTGATTGAAAGCTGGCAGGTTTCTATCGAATAAAACCAAAAACCAAAGACCAAAAGCCAAAGACCTAAACAGATACAATTCATTTCAATT
>JANLTD010001111.1:0-1858 GCA_031362765.1 Acidobacteriota bacterium
TGGATGGCGATAATGTTTTCCTACACGATGCAGGATTATCTGACCCGTTCAACCGGAGTTTTCGGGCATTAAAAAACAGAAGATCAGAACTCAAATCTGATAATAAACGCGGTCCGAAGAGCAAAAGAGCCTTCGCGGCCGCGTCTTTTTGCTGTTAGGTTAATCCGAGTCGTGAGTTGAAAGTTGAGAGTCGTGAGTTGAAAGCCGGGTGCGCGTCAGCGATCTTTGAGACAGGTGCACGTCAAATCTTCGATTTCAACAATCCACTTGGAAAGATTCAGAGAACATCTGTTTGATGCGCGTAATATTTCAAACGACTGGTGACTCTCGACTCCAGGGCTATTGCAAAGTCGCCAACGGCGACAAACTTGCATAGCTTAGGGTGAAACCCTACGTTAATTGATACCCGATTGGCGACGCGGCGAAGCTGAAAGTCGAACAAGCCGCGAAAATGTTCGTCACCTTCGGCGACGGCGCATTTTTTACACTAAACGTAGGGTTTCACCCTACGCTATGTTGTACGTCATCTTCGATGACATGAAAAATCCGACTTTGAATAAGCCCTGCTCTCAACTCGTGACTCGTGACTCAGGTTAGGTTAAACGCTTTTGTCGTGCTATTATTTGACGTTTATAGCCGAATCTATTAAATATGCGCGTGAAAGTTTTAAGACAACAGAGCCAAATTTTACGACATCAGAAACGAGTAATGCTGAAACGAAGTCCCCAATTGCTATTATTAATTATATCTTCATTGTTTCTAAGCGGTTGTATTTCCCCAAAAGAGAAAATCGCCACTCCGAAATTATTGAAAACGGAGAAAGCCGACCAATCGCAATTGTTTGGTGAAATCAATCGTTTCGCGCGGATCAATTCGATGCGTGCCAAAATGTATCTGAAGTTTGAGGACAATTCGTTTGCGGAAAGCGGTATCGCGGAAAAATACAAATCAGCGGACGGCGAAGTGGTCGTTCAGCGCCCGGCCAATATTCTGATGAAAGTGCAGGTTCCGGTGATCAAATCCGATGTTGCGCAAATGACATCGAACGGAATAAAATTTCGGGTGGCGATCTTACAAGACGGCGGCGACGGTAAATATAAAAAGTTCGTTTTAGGAACAAACAACGCCGATTATTCGCTTTTACAGGAGCAAGTCAAAAAAGCTGATTTTGATGACGGCAAAGTTATCAAGCAAAATGTCAATGCATTTGCAAACCTGCGCCCGCAGCATTTTACCGATGCGATGCTGGTGCGCCCGGTTGATACCGAAAATTATTCCTATCTGATGAGCACGATCATTCAGGAAGAATATGATTTTAATTTACCTAAAAAATCGCCGTTGGCGTGGGTTTTGCGCGGGTATTATCTGTTGGATGAACTGAAAAAAGAATCAGACGGAACCTTGAAAATCTCGCGCCGTTTCTGGTTTGACCGGGTTGGCGGAATCCGTCTGGCACGTCAACAGATCTTTGACGCAAAAGGCGAAATCGAATCTGACATAGTTTACGGGCAAGAAGGAAGTTTGGGCGAAAGCGGAGAATATAACAATCTGCCGCTGCAGGTTGTCGTCACGCGACCGAAGGAAAAATATAAAATGAAGCTGACCTATCAATCGCCGGAAAGTGTGACGATCGGCAAGAACTATCCCGTCGAAGCCTTTGAACTAAAAAACACCTGGGGCCTGGAAGAGGTTGATCTTGACAAAAAATTACAGGAAGCGCGAAGTCAAAAAGCTTTGACCGAAAATTCAAATTCGACCACACGAAGCCAATAGCTGAAAGTGAAAGGTAAAAGGTAAAAGGTAAAAGGTAAAAGGTAAAAGGTAAAAGGTAAAAGGTAAAAGGTAAAAGGTAAAAGGT
>JANLTD010001118.1:0-10455 GCA_031362765.1 Acidobacteriota bacterium
CCGAGCCGACGTTATCCGTCACAGTTCCCTGAATGCCTGCCTTGAACTGCGCATTGGCAACGATCACCGCACTTGCCAAAAACACAATACACCCGAGCAGATTGATTAATTTAAATGTTGTTTGCCGCATAAAATCCTCCAAAAGCATCATGCAAATCTGAATTCTAATTTTTTATAACTAAAAGGACCGAATATTTTTTCAAGGTTTTGTTCCTTTTCTATAAGTTTGAATAAAAAAGTATATTGAACGATAACCATTGGAAAATCGTTTTACTAAATCGTCTTACTAAATCGTTTTAGTAGTGTTTCACAAAGATATAGCATAGAGTTAAGTATAGTCAAGTAAAGTTTTACTGGTTGATAAAATGGCGGATATTATATATCTTCGTATCTTGAGAAATTTAAGTATCAGAAAATAGCTGTAATGTCAGGAAAAAAAGAAAAAAAGGCGGGAAATTCCAATGGCAATTCAGTGGAGTCTTCTCAACAAAAAAATATCAGTTTGAAAGATGTCGCGGCATATTTGAAACTTTCGCCGACCACCGTTTCGATTGTTCTCAACTACTCGTCGTTAGCCGATTCGATTCCGCAGGAAACTAAAGACCGAATCTTCGAAGCGGCGCGAAACTTAAATTATCGCCCGAATTACATTGCCCGTTCGCTTCGCAATCAGCGGACGCACACGATCGGCGTTTTGATACCGGAAATGAGCGACGGTTATTCGGCGGCGGTTTTAAGCGGCGTTGAAGAAAAACTGCTTCAGGAAGGCTATTTTTATTTCGTTGCGAGTCATCATCACCGCACGGATCTGATTGAAAAAAACACTCAATTTCTGATCGGCAGATGCGTTGAGGGAATTTTAGCGATCGATACGCCGACCAATCAGCAGAGTCCGGTGCCGATTGTTTCAATTTCGGGACACAACCGCGTCAAAGGCGTCACAAATATTGTTTTGAATCACGAAAAGGCCGCACAACTCGCAATCGAACATCTTTATGATCTCGGACATCGAAAAATTGCCGTTATTAAAGGACAGGAATTCAGTTCCGATACCGAGGTTCGTTTAAGAACGATTTTGGCGACCGCTCAGAAATTTGATGTTTTGATCGCAGATAATTTGATCACTCAATTGATCGGCGACGATCCTTCACCCGAAACCGGTTATCGGGCAACGGAAGAACTTTTATCACGCGAAGGGAAATTTACGGCGATTCTGGCTTTTAACGATATTTCGGCGATCGGCGCGATTCGGGCACTGCGGGAAAATGGCCTCGACGTTCCGAAAGATGTTTCAATTATCGGGTTTGATGATATTACAGCCGCTGAATTTCACTATCCGGCATTGACGACGATTCGCCAACCCCTCAAAACAATGGGGAATTTAGGCGCGGAACACCTTTTGCAAAACATCCAAAAAAATTCGGCTGACACGCTATTTTTGGAAATCACTGTCGAACCCGTTTTGGTTATTCGTCAATCAACGGCAGAAATCTCAAAATAATTTATTCGCTTACTCAATTTCCAATTTGCGGTAATTTCCGTGCCAATAGACCAACGGAGTTTCGTCTTTGACACTCGATTTCTCAATCAATCCGACAAAGATCGTATGATCGCCGCCTTCGTGCGCGTAGGCAAGCCGACATTCGAGCGTCACCAGCGCATCCTCCAAAACAGGAATTTCACCAATGCCGAAATGATAATCAACGTCGTCAAATTTATCGGGAAGCGGCGCGGCAAAGCGATTCGAGAGATCTTCCTGTGCTTCGGCCAAGATATTGACAACGAAAAATTCGCTTTCGAGAAAAGTGTCATGGCTTCCGGTAGTTTTTTCAATGCAAACAAGAATCAACGGCGGTTCGAGCGAGACGGAAGCAAACGCGCTGACCGTAATGCCGTGAAGCCTGCCGTTTACATCTTTGGTTGTCACGACCGTGACACCACTGGGAAACCGCGCAAGTGCGGCACGAAATTCATCTTTGCTGATAGCCATATTTTAAAAATTCGTATCCATCCTTTGCGCGCCGAAATTGAATCCAAAAAGTATGAGGAAACTAAAGCTTAGCTGACGGTTGCTTTCGATTTTACCAAAGTCCGAAAGTTTGCAATAGTTCTATTTTCAATCTTTTCGTAAAATAAATCCGGATGAAAAATAAAATTGCTTTTGTTTTTATTTTTTTGTGTCCGCTGTTTGTTTCAGCTCATTCGGCCGCCAATATTTTGAGACAGGCAAACAAAGCTCGCGGCGGCGCAGAGGTTTTGAAAACCGTTCGCCCCTGGTAAATTTCGGGGAAAATCACACGCCAAACCGATGGCGCAAACGGCGCGTATCGATTCTTCCGCAACCAAACCGAATTTATACGGCTAATCCTCTGATTTGAATCGGCGGCCGGCGACAATCGGAAAAATCGGGTTGGGCGCACGATTCCAAAAATGGTTAACGAACGCAGACCGACGATGCGAGCCGCGATTTTCAGACCAAAACCTTTTATCGAACCTCGTGCCGGCTCAATTCTAAAGCCGAAAAAACCAGAATTTGGGCAGGCGGAAAAACGACCCGCGATGGCAAATCCGCAAACGCAGTCGTTTTGACGACCGCGAAAAGTGTTGAGATCAAATTGTATTTTGATGCGGCGACAAATCTTCGTCTGCGTGACAAGATCCCGCGCGGCGACACGATCACAACCATTGAATTCGGCGATTTCGGCGATTTCGGCAGGGCTGACAATATTCTCTAAGCATTTTCGATCGTCTTAAGGCGCTTAATTTATTGGAGATTATCGAAAATATAAAAGAAGTTTTGGCTGCGAAATACACGAAAAAATCATTTGAAAGCATTATATTTTGCTCTGATTTCAGTGTTTTTCGCAGGCAAAACTTCTGATCGGTTTTTCATTGAACATTCTCGCCGCGCGGTTTGGCTTTGACATCGATTTTAATCGTTTAATTGTCGGGAATTTTCTGCACCCGAATCCATACCTCGGAGCGGCTCGAAGTGCGGCAGAGACCTTGCGGTTCGGTGTAACTGATTTTCAGAATAAATTGTTTTTCCGGTTCGTTTTTAACGGCGATTGCTTCGCGACCAAGCGGCGTCCGGCAATAACCCGTGTTGAGTTCGATGCCGAGCAGCGTGTTTTTGTCAAAATCAATCTTTTCGATATTTTTAAGACACGAAACACGCCATGAATCATCGCGAATCGCTTTGAGAAAAGTTTCGCTATCTTTGATGATAATTTCTTTACCAAAAGTAGCTTGAATACAACTTTTTAGATATATTTGACGCGTTTCAAGATTTTGCGCTTTGATTGTAATTATCGAAAGAATCGCCAAAAAAAGGGCGGCGAAGATCATTGGCAGAGAAGCTGTTTTGATCGACTTAAAGCGCAGCATTGTAATTTAGGATGCCGCTTCCGGTCGAATCGTTTTAGTCGCGGGAACCAAAAAAGAAAATGGCGGAGAGAACAGGAGTCGAACCTGCATGACCTTACGGTCGGTAGTTTTCAAGACTACTGCAATACCATTATGCGATCTCTCCGCAAAACCTTGCGAATTGAAAATATATCGTAAAGTTTCAATGATTACAAATCCGACGAAAAAAAATCGCAAATTGAATTTTTTTCATTCACGATTCTTTTGGGATTCTTCGTTGTTTATTTTGCGGAAGCTAGAAGCCGGTTTATTTGCGTATTGAGTTTTTCGGTTTTATCCCAACCACTATCCTTCATTTCGATTTCGCCGGCCTGGTTGACCAAAAAATACGCCGGATAACCCATATTGAGATTACCTTCGCGATCGCGGTCGGCATACTTCAACAATATGCCGAAACTGCTCGGGATGATGCTGAAATTGAACGGTTTCATTTTGAGAAAGCTTTCAACTCTGGTCGGGTTGTCAGTTGTCACTCCAAGAAAAACCACGTCTTTATCCCTGTAACTCGTTGCGATCCGATTGAGTTTCGGAATTTCGCTTTCGCAAATCGGGCATCTGGTTGTCCAAAATGCAATTAGGACGACTTTTCCCTTTAAGGAATCAAGTTCCACGGTTTGCCCGTCCATCGTCGCGGCACTGAAGTTTTCCGCGAACGTTTTACTTTTTTGCCCGAAAGCAAAACCCGCGAAAACCGAAACTAAAACTAGACAGAGTAATATCCGTTTTGAATTCATAAATTTTTACGACCTGTGTTTTGAGAATCAACTGTGTTGGCACTTGTACAACACCCTAGTTAAAGTAAATTGCTAAACGGATTTTTATTCCTGAAATTCCGAGCGGAATTTTTAGTGTCGCTTTATGTTAAAATGGTCGGATGTTACTTGAATCGCTCGAAGCGCAGCATTTCCGCAATCTCAATGGTAAAATCCTGTGCGGAAAAGGCTTAAACATCATTTGCGGCGAAAACGGCCAGGGCAAAACCAACTGGCTCGAAGCGATTTACCTGCTTTCCACAACCAAATCCTTTAAGACTGCCAAACTGAGTGAAACAATTTGTTTCGGCGAAGACACGGCAATCGTTAAGGGGCTCGTTCAACAAAGTGCCGAAATTCACCATAATTTGCAGGTCTTTCTGCAGGGAAACACAAAAACTTTAAGCGTCAATAACAAAAAAGAAACGATTCACCGCTATCTGGGCGAGCTTCACGCCGTCATTTTCAATTCCGACGAACTTGAGATCGTGCGCGGAAGCGCCGAAGCGCGGCGCAAGTTTCTCGATGGCGGGATCGTTTCGATCTATCCGCCATTTCTCCAGACCCTGACCGATTATAACCGCGTTATCCGGCAGAAAAATTCTCTTTTGCAATCGGCGCGGGATAAGGGCTTTTCGCCCGAGAAGACAGCGGAACTGCTGGAACCGTGGAACGAGCAGCTTATTCATCTCGCAACCCGAATTCACAAAGCTCGGCTTCGTTATGTCGAACGGTTGAATGATGTTTTGGAGAAAAAACTGTTCGGAAAAGAGGAAGTTTCGATCCGCTATGCTTCGTCGCTTGAAAGCAAAGGCGATCTGGCGGATTACGCCGGGCTTCTCGCAGAAAGATTAGCCTTGCGTGTGCAAGCCGAATTGGTTTCCGGTTATTCATTGATCGGCACGCACCGCGACGATCTGGAAATCAGTTTTGACGGACACGATTTGCGTAAATACGGCTCAAGCGGACAGCAGCGGAGCGCGCTTTTAATTCTCCAACTCGCGACCGTTTCGGTTTATTTCGAGCAAAACAAGGAATATCCGCTTTTTCTGCTCGACGATATTGATGCCGAACTCGACTACAAACGGATCGCACAGCTATTGGAATTTTTGAGCGGTAAAACGCAGACGTTCGTGACGACCTCGAAGGAAAGTTTTATCGAAAGATTCGGTGCGAACGCAGAGATTTTCGCGATCGAAAACGGAACCGTCAAAATGCTTCAAGAATAAGACGTTAATTGCCTTCCGCGCTGTTTTAATTCGTAAAGAAATGTTACAATGCAGGTTACTTTTATCACCGAAATTTTAAACAAGAGGAAGATACAAATTGGCAATAGCAAAAGAAGAGAACCAAAAGAAAATGGACGATTACGATGAAGATTCAATCACCGCTCTGGAAGGACGCGAAGCAGTCCGGATGCGTCCGGCAATGTATATCGGTTCAACAAGTGAGATCGGGCTTCATCACCTTGTTTACGAAGTCGTTGATAATTCGGTTGACGAAGCTCTCGCGGGTTATTGCGACACGATCGAGGTCGCAATTCACATTGATAATTCGATCACCGTGACCGACAACGGACGCGGAATTCCGACCGGCATCATCGAACAATTCGGTGTTTCGGCGGCGGAAGTCGTTTTGACCGTACTTCACGCCGGCGGCAAATTTGACTCAAACTCCTACAAAGTTTCTGGCGGACTGCACGGCGTTGGCGTGAGTTGCGTTAATTTTTTAAGTGAATGGCTGAAGGTTGAAATTTGGCGCGACGGCAAAACGCACGAGCAGGAATTTGCGACCGGTGTCGCGGTCGCGCCGCTCAAAGAAACCGGCAAAAGCACCAGACGCGGAACAAAGATCACTTTCAAACCGGATTCCTCCATTTTTGAAGTCACCGATTACAGTTTTGAAAAATTGTCGGAACGTCTGCGCGAAAAAGCATTTTTGAACAAAGGCATCCGCATTTTTATCAAGGACGAGCGCGACGAAACCGAAAAATCCCACGAATTTTATTACAAAGGCGGCATCGCCGAATTCGTCAAACATCTCAACAAAAACAAATCACCGCTTCACGACGAACCGCTTTATTTCGAACAGATCGCCGATGAACTATCGGTCGAGATCTCGATGCAGTATAACGATTCTTACGACGAAAAGATCTTTTCGTTTGCCAACAACATCAACACGGTTGACGGCGGAACACATCTTTCGGGTTTTCGCGGCGCGATCACCCGAACGATCAACGCTTATGCAGACAGTTCGGGTTTGCTGAAAAATTCGAAAACCGTGCTGACCGGCGACGATGTCCGCGAAGGCCTGGTCGCGATCATTTCGGTAAAAATTCCGCAACCGCAATTTGAAGGTCAAACGAAAGGCAAGCTCAATTCGCCCGTCAAAGGTCAGGTCGAATCGTTCTTAAACGAAAAACTCGGGGAATTTTTCGAGCAGAATCCGGTTGTTGCCAAGAAGATCGTCGGAAAGGCAGTTGACGCGGCACGCGCCCGTGATGCGGCGCGAAAAGCGCGCGAGATCGTCCGCAAAAGCGCGTTGGGAACTTCGACCTTGCCGGGAAAACTCGCTGATTGTCAGGAAAAGGATCCGGCTTTATCGGAAATTTATCTCGTCGAAGGCGACAGCGCCGGCGGTTCGGCCAAACAGGGACGCGATCGGAAAAATCAAGCAGTGTTGCCGCTTAAAGGTAAGATCCTGAACGTTGAAAAAGCGCGTTTCGATAAAATGCTCGGACACGGCGAAATCAAGGCTCTGATCACGGCGCTCGGCACAGGAATCGGTAAAGATGATTTCGATGTCAACAAACTTCGCTATCACAAAATTTGCTTAATGACTGATGCCGACGTTGATGGAAGCCATATCAGAACGCTGCTTTTGACATTTTTCTACCGGCAGATGCCCGAACTTGTTGAGAAAGGTTACGTTTATATCTCGCAACCGCCGCTTTACAAGGTCAAACGAGGCAAACGCGAGGAATATATCAAGGACGAAAAGCAGATGTTTCGGTTTATGATGAAACAGGCAACCGACGATCTGGTCGTGAAATCGAAAGAGCGTGAGGTTGCGGGACGCGAGTTAGCGAAAAATCTGGAGCGGATCGTGGAATATCAGAATTATTTTACGCGTTTTGTCCGGCGTTTGAATAACGAGACAAAGTTGCTAAATGCCCTGATCGATGGTTTTACGGAAGTTTTGTCACAAAATAGTCTCAAGCTTCGCAAGATATTCGATCAGGAAGAACTGATGGCGCAGATCGAAGGCAAGGTTTCGGAAGCCGGTTACAAGACCGAACTTCTTAATGACGAAGAGCACGGACTTTCGGAAATCGAAGTGACTTTCCCGAATGGAACGACGCTTATTTTCGACTGGGAAAAAGCAAGTTACGTCGAATTTCAAAAAACGCTTGAGCTGAAACGCCTTTTGGATAACGATTTTCCCGCGCCGTTTATTTTGGGCGATAACGGAAAATCGGAAACCATCAATTCCCGTGAAATTTTGCTCGAAAAAATTATGGCGGCGGCGAAAAAGGATCTGTCAATCCAGCGTTACAAAGGTTTGGGCGAAATGAACCCCGAACAGCTTTGGGAGACGACGATGGATCCCGAAAAACGCACGCTGCTGCAAGTCCGCGTCGAAGATGCGATCGAAACGGACGAAATTTTTACCGTTTTGATGGGCGATCAGGTCGAACCGCGCCGGCGTTTTATCGAACAAAACGCGCTCGACGTGAAAAATCTGGATGTCTAAGGAAATTTCACCACCGAGACACAGAGAGCACAGAGAAGATTTGTGCTCTCTTTTTTTATTTTATGAGAATTAGCAACCCGGAAAAAGAATGGTTTGAAGTTTGGTATGTGCAAGGTGTTGATTATATTCCGGCGTATCTTGTAGTTATTACGCCGAATCCTAAAAATCAAAGCGAAATCATTGTTCTCGACCTTACAAAAAATGAAATTATCTTTAAGAGCGAAAATTACGAAGATGTTTCCGATTGGCTTAGTGAAGATGAATTTATTTCTGTGCAGGGGCGAGAGTTTGCTATATGACTATAGTTCATTTCCTTGCGAAAACTTTCTCAAAGTGTAATCATTTTTCTTTGTGGAAACTATTGATTTTGCATCAAACAGCAAAGGAGTTTTAGAAAAATGTCAGCAGTTTTAGAATCAATCCCGAAAAAATATACGGATGTTTCAACGAATATTATTGAAAGAGTCGTTCTTCACGGCATTAGTTGGAAAACTTACGAGCGGATTTTAGATGAACACGAAGAAGTCGGCAATCGTCATTTTGCGTATAACGAAGGAGATTTGGAAATAATCGTGTTAGGTTACGAACACGAAACTCTGAAAGCAAGATTGTCCGAACTCGTTACCGAAATTGCGAGAATTTTGGAAATTGATTATGAAAACGCGGCTTCGACAACCTTTCGTAAAGAATCCAAGAAAAAAGGTTTTGAAGGCGATGCCGCTTTTTACTTTAAAAATGCCGAAGCGCTTCGCAGAAAAACAAAAATAGATTTATCAAAAGACCCTTCGCCCGAACTCGTTTTGGAAATTGCCATCACGCACGGTTCACTGCCGAAATTTCCTATTTTTGCCGATTTAGGTATCGAAGAAGTCCGGCGTTTCAACGGCGAAAGTATAAGGTTTCACCGTTTGCAAGGTAAAACTTACAAAGAAATTGAGGAAAGTGTTTGTTTGAATAACGTGCAAAGCAAAAAGATAACAGAGTTGCTTTTCGCTGCAAGTGAATTAAAAAGAATTGATTGGATAAAACTTATTCACGAAACGATTATCAAAGAGGAAATTTAAACGATGTCAACAGTTTTGGAAGCAATTCGACCGATTGAAGATTATCTCGTGATGCCGGACGCGGAAATCACTGAACGAATTGAATTTGCGCGAAAAGAACTCGGGTCGCGAGTTGTTATCTTAGGGCATCATTACCAGCGCGACGATGTGATCGTTCACGCCGATCTGACGGGCGATTCGTATCAACTTTCGGTGATGGCGGCGCATCGGAAAGATGCCGAATTCATCGTTTTCTGCGGCGTTCATTTTATGGCGGAATCGGCGAATATTTTAGGTCAGCCGCATCAGAAAGTGATTTTGCCGGATTTGGGCGCGGGTTGTTCGATGGCTGATATGGCAAATATCGAACAGGTTGAAGACGCCTGGGAGCAATTGCGCGAAATCGGGGTTTTGAAACAAAAGGTCGCACCGATCACCTATATGAATTCAACCGCCGCGATCAAAGCGTTTTGCGGACGCAATGGCGGCGTGGTTTGCACTTCGTCAAATGCGATTCCGCTTTTTGACATTTATCTCAAAGAATACGACAAGATGTTTTTCTTTCCCGATCAACATCTCGGACGAAATACGGGCGCGAAATTCGGCATTCCGCTCGATAAAATGGTTTTGTGGAATCCGCACGAAGAGCTCGGCGGCAATACGGAAGAACAGCTTTACGAAGCGAAATTGATCCTGTGGCGCGGTCATTGTTCGGTTCACGGCAGGTTCAAACCTTGGCACGTTGACCAGATCCGCAACCAAATCTCCGGCGTGCAGGTGATCGTTCATCCCGAATGTCCGCGTGAAGTTGTTGAACTGGCAGACCTCGACGGTTCGACCAGCTTTATCATTAGCACGGTCGAAAACGCGCCGAGCGGTTCAAACTGGGCGATCGGCACGGAAGTCAATCTCGTCAATCGGCTGGCAAAACGCTTTCCCGACAAAGAGATTCGGCTCCTCGCGCCCGACCTATGTATGTGTGCGACGATGTATCGGATCGCGCCGCAAAATCTGGCGTGGTCGCTCGAAAACTTGCTCGAAGGCAATGTCGTCAACGAAATTGTTGTTGACGACGAAACAAAACATTACGCGCTCATCGCCTTGGAAAGAATGATCTCAATGACGGAGAAAAACGGTAAATAATGGTGAAGGATGAATGGTGAATTTGAAACCAATAATTCATCATTCACCATTCACCGTTCACCAATCAAACAGATGGCAGAAATTGAACACAAACTACGCGAAAACGCGCGCGGAAAATTTTATGTTGACTCGCAATGTATAGATTGCGATGTCTGCCGCGACACTTCGCCGTCAAACTTTAGACGCGATGACGAAAACGGTTACTCCTACGTGTACAAACAGCCCGAAACCGGCGAAGAAGCCGAACTCTGTGAAGAAGCGTTAGGCGCGTGTCCGGTTGAGGCGATCGGCGACGATGGTTAAAAAGGTAAAAGGTATAAAGGTAAAAGGTAAAAGGT
>JANLTD010001130.1:0-4517 GCA_031362765.1 Acidobacteriota bacterium
TGATGAGTTTCTTGTTGTGTTTGAGTCTGATTTTGCCTGTTTTTGCACACGATTTGTTTTTGAAATTGGACAGTTTTTTTGTTGCTGTCAATGATAAAGTTTCGGTAAAACTTTTGAACGGCTCGTTTCAGGACAGCGAAGGCGCGGTAAATTTTGCGCGTTTGAAAGATGTCAGCGTTGTTTCGCCGGCGGGAGTCCGCACGAATCCGAAGGAACCTGATTTTACCAAAGATGACAAAACTGCTTTCTTGAATTTGCAGCCGACGGAAGCGGGAAATTACGTTGTCGGACTTTCGACCGGAACGCGTGAGATTGACTTGAAAGCCAAAGATT
Source organism: Acidobacteriota bacterium (assembly GCA_031362765.1). GTDB lineage: Bacteria > Acidobacteriota > Blastocatellia > Pyrinomonadales > Pyrinomonadaceae > JAFDVJ01. Next base: position 334 of record JANLTD010001130.1, read on the forward strand.
TTAACGAGTATTTGACCGAAGACGGAATTCCCGACACTTTGGCGGAAAGAAAGCGAAAGAAAGAGTTAACGAAAGATGTGCGTGAAAGATATTCAAAGCACGTCAAAACTATTTTCCAAGTCGGCGACAAACTTTCGGACAATTACAAAACCGCGCTCGGCTACCCGGTTGAAATCGTTCCGCAAAATAATCCGTATCGTTTGAAAATCGGCGATACATTTGAATTTTTATGCTTAAAAGACGGCAAACCTTTGGCAAACCAATTTGTGATGTCGGGACGCGAAGACGCAAACGGCAAACTTATTGTCGGCGAAAATGTCCGCACCGATAAAAAAGGTATTGCCAAAATAAAACTCGTCAGCGCAGGCAAATGGTATGTGAAATTTATCAATATGACGCGCCTCACCGAACCAAAAATAAACTACGAATCGAAATGGGCGACTTTGACTTTTGAGTTAAAATAATTCAAACCGAAAGAGGCGTGCATTTCATCTGCTAAATTAGCAGAAATTGAAAAACTCAAATCGGGTATAGTTTAGGTCAAAGGCTTTTTATGAAGATTTTCAAATCATACAAAGAAATTTGGTTCGGCGGTTTGCTCGGCACTGCGATGTGGCTGATTGATGCCGTGATGCACGTCCAACTCGGCGCGGACATCCACGCGGAAAGCCTCTCGGCGGAAATTTTCTCGCCGCATCCGACAGCTTTGATTTTTCGTCTGCTTTATCTGCTCATCGCTGTTTCTTTCGGTATTTTCTTGTGGCGGGCAAATTGGCGCGAACGCGAACTTCGTGCGCTTGAACAATCCGTGATCGCGTTTCAAAGACAACTTGACGCACCCGCTTTGCGAATTTTGGCGGCCGTTAGTGGATTGCAAAATCGCAACTCGATTCGCCTGGACGAAACTGCGGAAAAACTTGCGGCGGAAATAAATTTAGATGCAAATTTGATTGACGAACTCGCCAAAAAATATCTCGAATTCAGTCGTCTGGTGCAGGAAGGCAAACGGGCGCAGGCCATAGAAACTTTGCAGTCAATCGAAATAAAACTTGCCGAACAACAACTTTCTGTTAAATAGTGAAATCAAATACAAAAAAGACAATTTTGCTTGCCGACGATGATGACAATCTGCGCCGGGTGCTTGAATTTCAGCTTGATGAAGCGGGCTATCAAATCAAAGCGGCAAAGGACGGCGCGGAAGCCCTCGAAATTTTTAACAATAATGATTTCGATTGTGTCATTACTGATTTGCGTATGCCGAAGTTGTCGGGTTTGGAACTGATTGAAAAAATCAAGGTTGCCGATTCGGAAATTCCCGTCATCGTGATTACGGCTTTCGGCGAAGTCGAAACAGCGGTGACGGCGATGAAAGCCGGAGCGTTTGATTACATCAACAAACCTTTTAACCGCGACGAGATTTTACTCACGATTGAACGCGCCGTTAATTTCAGCGAAACGAAGAGCGAAAACCGACAGTTGCGCGAGTTAGTAAACAAGGAATTTCGCCTTGATAATATTATCGGGGATTCGCCGGCGATGCGGGCGGTCCTCAATGTTGTCGAGCGCGTTTCCCGCTCGGACGCAACCGCATTAATTACTGGCGAATCAGGCACGGGCAAGGAACTTATTGCCAAAGGACTTCATTTTTCGGGCAAACGGAAAGACAAGCCTTTCATTCCAATAAATTGCGCGGCGATTCCCGAAAGTTTAATTGAAGCGGAACTTTTCGGCTACAAACGAGGAAGTTTCACGGGCGCAATGTCCGACACAAAAGGCAAATTTGAAGCCGCCGGCGGCGGAACGCTTTTTCTCGATGAAATCAGTGCGATGCCGCTTGCTCTCCAGCCAAAACTGCTTCGCGTGTTGCAGGAACAGGAAATTGTCCGCGTCGGCGAAAATAATCCGCGTCAATTTGATGTCCGTATCATCGCCGCGACCAATCAAAATCTTGAAAAAATGTTCAAAGTGGGGACTTTCCGCGAAGATTTATATTTTCGCCTCGCGGTTGTTCCGATTAATCTGCCGCCGCTTCGCGCGCGCGCGCAAGATATTCCGCTGCTTATAAATCATTTTTTCAAAATTTCAAAAGCAAAACACGGCTTTGAAAATTTGAAAATCGCCCGCGAAGTCTTCAATGCGCTGTCGAATTACTTGTTTCCGGGAAACATCCGCGAGCTCGAAAATCTGGTCGAGAGAATGGTTGTTTTGTCGGACGAGAATAGTCTGACGCTTGCCGATCTGCCGGATTATGTCGGTAAACCGCTCCAAGTTTTCGGCAACGTCAAGTTTGAACTACCTGCTGAAAACATTTCGCTCGACGAAGTTGAACGGGAAATCATCCGCTACGCGCTTGAAATGCACACCGGCAACCAATCGCATACGGCGCGATATTTGGGCATTACGCGCAGTGCGTTGATTTACCGAATGCAGAAATCCGGTCTTGATGAATAAGAAAAACCTTTTTATTTCCGTGTTATTTCTCGGCGGCCCGATCATTCTAATTTCCGCGCTGCACTTTCTCACGCCGATTGATAATTTGGTTTTTCATCAAATTTATCAAAGACTTTATTATATTCCGATAATTTTAGCCGCGTTTTGGTATGGCTGGCGCGGCGGTTTGGGAGCGGCTTTGTTCGCCTGCTTCAGTTATGTGCCGCATATTTTTATTCACTGGCAGCATCAGAATTATAATTACGCGCTCAACCAATACGCCGAAATCGCTCTGTTTTTCGTCATCGGCGCGGTTACGGGCTGGCTCGGCGATCAAAAACACCGCGAACACGACCGGGCGGAAAAAATCAACGCCGAACTGCAAAATGCTTATGCCGAATTAAGACAGACTTTTACCCAACTTCTGCAAGCCGAAAAACTTTCTTCACTGGCGGAAATCGCTTCGGGTGTGGTTCACGAAGTTCGCAACCCGCTCGGCGCGATCAAAGGCGCCGTGGAAATTCTCGAAGACGAGTTAGCCGAAGACAGTCCGCGCCGCGAATTTGCCCGAATCGCCAAAACAGAAGTCGAGCGAATTGATAAATTGGTCTCCGAATTTTTGCAATTTGCCCGCGCTCCGAAACCTGCTAAAACGCCGACCGATGTCAATGAATTGGTAAATTCGGTGCGACTTTTGGTTGAACCGCAGGCGCAGCAACAAAGTGTTTCGATTGTTGAAGATCTAGCAGAAAATCCGCCGATCGCCGCGCTTGATGCCGAACAAATCAAACAAGTTTTGATCAATCTCGCCCTTAACGCGCTTCAGGCAATGCCGACGGGTGGAGAACTGGCTTTTTCGACAAAGACCAACGAAAAAGAAATAATTATCGAAATTGCCGATACCGGTGAAGGAATTGACGAACAGAATATGCGGCGAATTTTTGACCCGTTTTTCTCGACTAAAGCAAAAAGTCTGGGATTAGGGCTTTCAATTGCTTACAAGATCGTTGCGGAACATGGCGGCAATCTAAGCGCGAAAAACTCTGCCAACGGAGCGATTTTTCGGCTGGAATTTCCCGCGAATTTATAGGATGTTCCGATAAATCTCGACTTTCGAGTAATTTTAGGATTCAGGCAAAACAGTAAGTGTCCTAAACAGAACATTGCCATCGCTCAAAGAGAGTGAGTCTAAAAAAGCGGCTCAAATCGGGTTTTACGGTTTTCTTTCTTATTAACTACGGGCGGTCGAGAATGTCTTTGCATTCGGAAACCGCCAAATTCGTGTGGGTTTAACTAGACCTAATATTACAATGTTTGTCATAATTCAATGCTGGTTATTTAGAGTTACTTTGCTCTCAATAACATAATGTTTATTATCGGACGCTCACTATATAGCGGTCAGGGAAGCTCAGCTACTGATCTTTTATCAGACTTTAAAATCAAAATCGCAGCCCCACGATTGTTATCAGCCTCCATGGGTTAGAAACCCACGAACGGGAAAAATGTTCCATTGGGTTTTTGCCAAACTGTTATACTCGTTGAGTTTAGCGTAATTTGATGGTTCCCAATTTATTCTGCTTTCCAGGCTAGAATTTTGGGTAGGTTGAAACCGACCGAATCCTGCATTTTTTCGGCGGAGAAATCGTATTCGCCGTGAAAGTTGATGTGTTTCCAAGTGATAATCGAACCGGCTTTGATTGATTCAAGCAAGGCTTGTCTTTGATGTTCGTCCGGCATTTCAGTCAGTTTGTTAG
>JANLTD010001058.1:0-3279 GCA_031362765.1 Acidobacteriota bacterium
CTGCCGGTTGACGCTCAAATCGGTTCGTTTTTTGATAATCCGCGCGACTTGTTTGAGCTGATTGCCGAGATTGGTATTCGGAAATATCGCCGAAACTTCCTGAAATGTGCTGAGAGCCACGCTCGCAGTTTGCGCCTGATCGGTAATATGGCTGGCTGCACCGACGAGCGAAGAGTCCAGATCAACTGTCCGGAGTTCGGCCAAAGCCATGTTGCGCGCATTGGAAAAAGCATCGTTGCAGCAGGTTCGGCTGTTTAGCACGAGAGTTTGATTAAGCGGCACCGCGGCATCTCTGATCGCCAGCGGCGTCGTCGTTTGTCCGAGCGTGAAAAGCTGTGTTCCGGCGATCGAAGTGATCATCGAAATTTGCCCGTTCGGATTATTGGCGGCATTTGTCCGGTCGGCGATCTTGCCGCCCCAACCGATCGGCGTCGGCGAATCGGAACGCGCTGTTTGCTGCTGCTGTTTCTGATCCGAATGCGAGAAAAGCTGAAACGGCCGCCAGGCGGGATTCTGCTGATACTGCGTTTTTGTCATCGGACGGATCAGGTTGCCGGTATTCGCGACGACCGCCAGTTTACCCTGCGACCAAAGCTCGTGAATTCCGTTATTGATTCCGCCTTGCTGCGGCACGGCACCCAAATTCGGGTGAAAGCCGTAGGTCAGATTTCCCAAAAGCGGAACACTGATCGGAAGCAGTTGATTTTGAGCGATCGCCAATCCCTGCGATGAGCGCGACGAAGAATATACCGAATAATTGCTGATAGTTGCATCAGAATGGTTTGGAATGATCAGATTGTTTCCGTCGTTCCCGCCCGATAGCAGAATGCAGACAAGTGCGCGGTAATCCGAAGGCGGCGCGAATTGATCCGACGATTCGTCTTTAACTGTTTGCGCCATTGCGCTCATCAAACCGAAATGGCGCGCCTGCGTCGCGAGCGTCAGCATACTCAGCCCGCAGCCTGATTTGATCAAAAATTCTCTTCTGTTCCTTTTCATAATCTCTCTATTTCACTGGTTCGTTGTTCGTTGTTCGTTGAAAATTAAGTCTCGAACCGTCGGGTTCATTCAACCAACAACGAACAACGGACAACGAACCACGAACTACTTTTGTACCTGGTATTGCGATGAACTGGCCACCAGGAAAATTGCTTGTTTCGCTTTTGAATCGGCCGACACATTTAAATTTATCGCTGTCCGGATCTTGGTTTTCATCGCTTCGCTCATTGTGCCGTGCATCATTTTCAGATTCAGATTTTCGATCAGCGTATTGCCGCTCGGGTCAGCCATCACCCACGCGGTCGGTTCCGAGAGATCGATCGAAGTTCCGCAGGGAACATATGGATACGGATCACCGGTCGTCGCCGGCGAATAACTGATGTTGTAGAACGTAAAATTGAAGATGTGATTATTCCGCGCAAATGCAGTACCCGTATTGGCAAGACCAAATTCGGGTCCGAGAATAACCGTACCCGGCACGACATAATCGGGCGAGAAATAATTGAAGACGGTCGGCGGCCCCCAGATCTCCTGTCCCATTTCTCTCGGTATCCATTCGAAAACGCCGTCCGTGCGGTTCTGACAGGCAACGGGCGCCGATGCCGAACCTGCCTTAACGTTAAAAGTTCGCAAAAAATTCGTCAGATACTGAAAAGGCTCGCGCAATTTGCCGTAAGTCGGATCGGTTTTGCGGCTGCCGCGTGCTTCCGGGTCGAGCAGGACCGCCCGAATGACGGCTTTCATATCGCCGCGAACACCTGCACCGTTATTATTAAACGCCGCCGCAACCCGCGAAACATAAGCCGGTGTCGGATCGCTCGTGACAAGATGCTGAATCAGCAGTTTGCCGACAAACGGTCCGACATTCGGATTATAAAAGACGTTGTCGAGCGTTTTATTAAGCGAATCGGTCGCATATGCGCGCCGGTTGTTGTCAGTCGTGCAATTCGTGCAGGCCGCGATCGTCTGGTTCGGTGCGCCCGGATAATCGAACAGCGTTTTCGCCGTTTGATCGTGATCGCCCGGAAAAGTTAAATACATCGGGTCAATAAAGTTCGGTGACCCCGGAACCGCGTTCGAGCAAGCCGGATTACCGCCGGTGTTGCACTGCGACCAGCCCGTAAAGACTTTTGTAAATTGATTGATCTTATCCTGATCGTAAGTCGGAATACGGTTTCCCTGACCGTCGAGTGCGAGCGTGCCGTCCTGATTGAGTTTGTATAACCCGACACTGAAAAGCTGCAGAAGTTCGCGCGGATAATTCTCGTTCGGATTCTGGCGCGTCGAGCGCACCATATCAAGATATTCACCCATCGCCGGACTGAGCGTCATTTCCGCCATCAGATCGCGGTAATTTCCGAAGGCGTTACGATCAAGAATTTCAATATATTCCTGAAGCCATCGCTGCTGGTAAACGGTTGATTGCGAAACGACCCAAATCTGATGAAGTGCCCACGAAACTCGCCGCCGCAATTGATCGTCGCCGTAAAGAGCTTCTTGCACGAGCCATTTCTGGTTGTTGTAAGCCCAGTAATGATTGCGGTGACAAAGATTTACTTCGGGGCTCGTGCCGTACACTCCACAGCCCGCATCGCCGTCAAACGGTTTGAGCGGAAAATTCGGGTAGGGAATCGTCGGATAAGATTTTTTGAATTGATCTTCGACCCAGCGGCGTAAACCGATTTGGCGAAGGCGAAAATCAAGCGCATTATTAGGGCCGAAAGCCGCTTGCTCCATAAATCGTCCGCGTTCGCCGACGGTCGAATTCAGATTTGCTTGTGTTGAACGCGCGGTCGGCGCCGGCGTCGGAATCATTCCGGGATTTTCGGGAAATTTTATGACACCTTTGCCCAATGCAAGTTGCACCGGATTGCTGATATTTCCGCGCCACGAAACGCGGATCAAAACACCGCTGTCCGCCAGCGGCTGTCCGTTGTAACCGTTTTCGTCGTCGATCCGCAGCGTCAAACCGTAGATCCAAGTCTGCTTGCGAAGCGGCTCAATATCTTCGACTGTCAAGCGAAATTGCTTACCTCGCGTGTCTTCGGCAACAGCGCGGAAAGCGTTGCCGCCTTCATCTTTCGGAAGATCTATGTTCGTAACGAAGATTACCACGCGCGCACCCTGCGAAAAATAATCCGCGCCTTTTGCCGGTAGCGTGCCGCGCCATTCATCGGGATTGGCGGTCAAGGCTTTCAATGAATCCGCTTCGCTGATCAAAACGGGATCGGTAGATTCAAAATTCTCATCCGCCTGTGCGTGAACGACAACGTTTGTGCC
>JANLTD010001236.1:0-4492 GCA_031362765.1 Acidobacteriota bacterium
TCCTTTGCTCATTCCGGAAATATTCAATCTTTCAAGGCATATAATATCAAAGTTTTGAATCAACGATTTAGAAACTTTATGTTGAAAATCATCGCGTCGGTTTTTAATTCGTTGATGAATTTTCTTCAATCGAAGAATTGCTTTTCTACGATTATTCGAGCCTTTCTTTTTGCGAGAAAGACTTCTTTGAGCACGGCGCAATACTTTCTGCGAAGTTTCATAATACTTCCAATTTTCAATTTGTGTTCCGTTCGAAAGGGTTGCAAAATTTTCGATGCCCACATCAATCCCAATAGCTTGTCCTGTTTTCTCAAGAGGTTGAATTTCACTTTCTACCGAAAAGCAAACATACCATTCAGCAGATTCTTGTTTGACGGTCACAGTCTTGATTTTGCCCGAGATTTCACGGTGGAGTTTTACTTTAACATCGCCGATCCCTTGAAGATAAAGTTTGCCGTTTGCTTTCAATTTGCAACCATCGTTGTAGCTTGGATAAGTAAAAGAATCAAAGCTATTTTTGCCTTTGAATCGTGGAAATCCCGCTTTCAATCCTTTTTTGACGCGAGAAAAAAATGCTTTGAAAGTTTTATCAACTCTTCGCAAAACATCTTGGCAGGCAGAGAAATTAGCGAGTTTAAGAAAACCTTCGGCGCGGATTTCTTTAAGTTGATTGGCTTGATCAAAATAATTCAAGGATTTTCTTTCCAAGCGGTAGGCATCTTTTCGTTCTTGAAGTGCGGAATTGTAGAGAAATCTCGCTTCAGACAAGTTGAACTGCAAAGCCAAAATCTGCTTTTTGGTAGGATAAAGTCTGAATTTGAAAGATTTTTTCATAGGGCTAATCATAACAAAATAAAGGGATTACATCAATTATAGGGGGAAGCTTAATATTTATGGCAAATAAACAGAAGCAATTACCGGAAAAGAAAGAAGTTCAGGAAACCTGGCGGAAGCCTTTGCAAGTTCCGCCGCGTTCAAATGCAATGCGTAATTTCTATCAGGGAAGCGAAGAAAATCCTGCATCAACCGCCAATGAACAAGAAAGCCTGACACCGAAACCAAATGAGGAAGTCGTCACGCAAAAGCCTCCACAAAATGTTGAAACTACTGAGAAAAAATCCGAAAAAGTAAAAGCCGAGGCAAAATCGAACAAAGCAATGAATCAAATTCAAAGCAGTCGGGAACAAGTCTTGGATTCAATTTCCAAACAGCCGAAAAAACTGACCGCAGATGCGTTGACTGAATTTTTGGGATTTGAAATTGAGGATTTGTTTGATGTAAATGAATTGCTGCGCGGAAAATCATTGGAAATGTATCAAATCCTTTATCAAGGTAGAGATGAAAAAGGCAGATTTAAAATTACCCAGCCTGAATTAATGAAACAAACCGGAATCAAAAACCGACGCACTTTTTATAAACACGAACAATGGTTGATAAATTTGCGTCTGCTTGAAAAAAGACATCTTCCGGGAGATCATAAAGGCGTAGTTTATCGCATTTTTGAAATTTCCGAAGTCTTACCCGTTCCAAGCGAATTAGTGGAACAGTTTGAAAACATTCTTAAAACTTCGGAATAATTTGCTGATTATTGGTTAAGAAATTTTCCTTTTCTAAAGCGTAACGGCAAGAGATATTTAGTGATTCATACCACTGGAGCGGAGAAATTTCGGTTATCGCCAAATTTTGCAAAAGAGCGTCATCAATTCCTTTGACGCTCCTATCCCAAGTCAAAATTTTGATTCGAGTTTGATATTTATATTCATCGCTATCTTGAAAGCGAAGTTTTATCAGTTTGAGAATCGCCCGCGCCACGAATAAATTTTCCGCACCATCGCCGTCAAACGCCAGAAAAAGCGGATGAAAGCGCGTTGCGCGGATAATTTCCCGGGCCTGACAGGTTACTCCGCCTACTGCCAAAATATTAAAATCGGATTTGAAAAAATGAACAGTCGCCGCTTTGAGTGCGCCTTCCGTAATCAGAAACGGAATGTCCGAAATTCCTTTTTTGTAGCTGGCAAAATGAAGCGGGGAACCGGAACTGATGCCAACCGATTTTTCAGGCGTTGAAAGCCACAAGTAACGCAAATTATTATCGGCGATTTGTTCCATAAAGCGAATTTGGCACGCTTGAATGCGACCTGCCTCGTCTCGATATGGAATTAGCAGCATTGGACAATTAAAATCCTTTTCCCGCCAAATCTGAATTTGGTCTTTTTTGTTGAACCAAAAGCCCGGAAGACCGCTGGCGGCGGATTTTTGTGTTCTGACATAATCGGGAAATTGGTGGCAAATTGAATTGCGGATAATTTTTGCAATTTTTCGCCGCTCAGTATGTTTTCGCGGCAGACTTCCGTAATTTTCAAAATCAAGTAGTTTTCGTGATCGCAAACCTTTCGGACCGTTAATGATTTCGTCCGATTCAGTTGACGGAGAAAGCGCAATCAATTTTCGATAAACAAAATCTCTGACTTCGATTGGAGCTAATTCCGATTTGTTGAGTATGGGTTTGGAAGGGAAGGGAGGTGATATATCAGCGAAAAGTGTTTTTTCGTGATAGAAAACTCCCCAACCCGTGCGGCTTACCCGGTCGGCATTTGCAATAATTCGGGCGCAAAAAGAAATTTTAGAGTCAAACGTATAACTGCACCAATCGGGCTTACCGCAAATCAAACAAGTTCTTTGGCGACTCACGCGCTTATATTGAGAATTCACACAGTAATCTTAAAAATAATAATTTACCCTTGATTGTTCGCCGCTTATTTATTGATTGAAAATCAATTTGAAATAAGAGACCGAAACCCTAATATTTCGGTTTCATTTCTTCAATCCGCCGATCCATATCGCGGAAGAATCCCGTCACAACCGTTGACATCATCCGCAAATGAGCAGCTTCCGTGGCGGCTTTTTGATTGATTCCGGCAGCTTCGATCCGTCCGTCGAAATTAAGCTGATTTGCTTGTTTTTCCATCTCGGTTGATTTGTTGATGCCGGAAATCTGAATGCCGGCACCTTGTTTGCCGGAATTTGCCGCGATATTGCTTCCGGTGTTGATGGCATTGACAGTTTCCGATGCCTGCCGGTTGAAGTTTGAGTTCATCTCACCTTGGTAGGTGGTTGAAGCATCAATTTTTTGATTCGTCACCGCCTGCGTATTTTCATTTTGAAGCTGATAAGTTTCGGTCGTCGTCCGGTTCATTGATTTGGTCGAAAGCTGCTGAATATTCTGATCTTTCATCCAATCATAAAATTCGACGCCTTTTCTGATCGGAAAAGTTCCGCCGCCGGGAATAGACTCATATTTGAGCATCCCGAACTGCTGGTTGGTCGCCTGACTGCGCAACGCGTTTTCTTTGATTCCGTCGAGACTACGAATGTTCTGCATTCCTTGATTTTCGGCATTCATGACGGAAATTTCGCGCCGCGTTGATGCTTGACTGCTCAAAAGACCGAAAGTCTTGTTGGCATCTGTAATTAAAGTTTGCGTGACCTGATTTGCCCGGATTTGTCCGAGACTGCTGACCAGTCCGCCCTCGACACCGGCGACCGAAGAAACGCGGCGGGCATCTGTCGAAAGATTTGAGGCTTCCAAGCCCTTTTTCGCACTCGTCTGTTCGGCATTATAAATTCCCTGAATCTGCGTATTTTCCGCCTGTCTCTGAAGCGCGGCTCCGGCGACCAAACCGTAGGTTTCGAGTGCCGTCCCAACGGATGATAACATCCATCCCATCGAGATCTGCGAGACGCCTTCAAAAACTTGCCCGCGAAGGACCCGGTAACTGAGCCAGGGCACCAGGATATAACAAAGGCTGGAAACAAAAAACAAAAGTGTCACGATCAGCGCACTGGTTGCGGGATCATATGCTCCGCTCTTAATGACCTGCGCCGTCTGCGGGTCAAGCGTGAAAACCGTTTCGCCATTGTAGATCGAAAGCCCGATCAGACCGATTCCATATGCAACGTAGAGCGTGACCTCCTTAACGATCGGAAAAGCGAGCGAGAACGTCGCCACGCCCCAGCAAAAGGGATAAAAGATCTGACCCGCAAACTTTTCGTCGAAACCAAACGCGGCCAGGACGGGCGCGGCAAGTTTTAAACCGATCAGGATAAACAATCCGGCGATTGCCAGAAATAAACCGCCGAATTTGATGATATTTTGCGAAATGACCATTAAAGTGAAAAGTCTGGTCATATCCCAGCCCAAAATGTTCATTTCGGAAGTGACATCCTTGACACTTGATTCCTTATCGAAAATTATGCCGACGAGTCCCGGTTCACCATTCGGCAGACGCTCGGCAAGCAGAGCATTCGGGTCTTCAACGGCGAAGTTGGTTTTGACATATTGCTTCATCTTCTCATCAAACTCCCTGACCAGAAGAGCGTTGAAGTTCTTGATCGGACGGGCGATGAATTTTCCGGACACGGTCAGCGCATCAATGATGAATGGACTGGCCCCGATAACGACCATAAAGATCACGGTTCTGATCCCCCAACG
>JANLTD010001241.1:0-6562 GCA_031362765.1 Acidobacteriota bacterium
GTTATAAGTTATTTTTTACACGTTCCTAAACACTTACCTGACTTTTGCAACTATTTGCCAGCCTCGCCGCATCTTTTATGACAATAAAACAAGGTAAAAGCTATGGCAAAAAAATCCTTTCTCGATTCCATTCAATCGCCCGCGCCGTGTTCAAAAGACTGGAATGAGATGATCGGCGACGAGCGCGTGCGTTTCTGTCAAGGTTGCGCGAAAAACGTCTATAATCTTTCGGCGATGCCGCGCAAAGAAGCGAGCAAATTTGTTGCGCTCAATTCGGGAAAAGTCTGCGTCAGATACATTCGGATGCCAAACGGAAAAGTCCTCACGAGCGATACTAAACTTTACAAAATCACGCGCCGCGCATCGCTTTTGACCGCCGGAGTTTTCGGCGCGGCGTTGACGCTTTCTGCCGTCGCCAACGCACAAACGCCGACAACGAAACCGAAAACCGAATCAAACAAAACCGTTAAATCGCAAAAGAAAAATAGCTCCCAGACGAGTCAGATTTCTTTTACGGTTTGTGACCAGAGCGGCATGGGAATTCCGAATGCGATTGTCAAACTTACCAATCAGAAGTCGAATCAGGAATTTATGACCGTCACGAATGCGGAAGGAATTGCGCTGTTTAATTTAATTCCGCCGGAAACTTACGAAGTAAAATTTTCCGCGCGCAACTTTCTGGATTTAACTCGTTCGATACAGATAAAAGAAAAGAAGGAGCCGAATATTAGGATTAATCTTGAAGTCGCCGGTATGACGTTCGTCGGTGTTGTTGTTGATAATTGGTCGGAAATTCCATTGTTTACAGCAATCGCGCAGGAAGATAATGAAGCGGTCAAAAATATTATCAATTCGGGTTTTAAGATCGATACCAAAGACAGCCGGGATAATACGGCGCTGCACATCGCCGTCGAAAACGGAAATCTAGAAATAATAAGGCTGTTGCTTGAACACGGCGCGAACGTGAATGCCAAAAACAAAAGCAAACTGACGCCGCTCTGGATGATGATGGATGAAGATGTCGATGATGAGACCGCCTTAAAAATCTTTCAGGAATTGATTGCCAAAGGCGCGGACGTGAATGTGCCGAACGAGGATAAAGAAACACTTTTAATGATGGCTTGTTCTGACGAAAACTTTGAAGCCGTCAAGATTTTACTCGAAGCCGGTGCAAATCCGAATCTAAAAGATGAGAAAGGCAAAACGGCGCTCGATAAAACCGATTCCAATGAGATCAAACAGCTTCTCAAACAATATGGCGCGAAAGAATAGCAGAAAAGTTTCAAGTTTCAGGTTCCAAGTTAAAAAACGAATCCAATTTGGAACTTGGAACTTGGAACTAAAAGAAAAGCCGCCTGAAGGCGGGACTCAAAACTTTTATTCAACCCGAAACCAGTCAACATCAGCCGTTCCGGCGTCGTTGAATTTTGCGGGACGCGTAAAAAACAGACCAACTTTGGCGCCGATCCAGCGGCCTTCGCGCGCGTTGAACGGCACGCCTAAGTTTGTGAATTTCGCGCCGTCCGGACTAAAACTAAACTGGCAGAGCGCGCCTTTTTCGACCCGCACGCGCAGGTAAAATGTTTTTTCGTTCAGTACATACGGAACATTTTCGGTTTCCGCAAATCCCTTGTCGGCGTCTTTTGCGCCGCCTTGCGCGACGTAGAGCTTGCCGCCTTTGTTTGTCACAGCGACGTATGAATAATCAATTCCCATCACGACCAGACCGAATTTTTCGCCTTCAAAACGCGGCGTGATCGTCGCTTTGGTCGTCACCGTAAATTGTTCCGCCGGAAATTTTTGGAGCAGCAGATTCGGGACATCCCATAGATTTTTGTATTTTTCGGGCAGTTGCACGGAATTCATCCGCAGAAAGCCTTTGACGGGAAACATGTACGCCCAGCCGTCCTGAAAATTCGCGTGCCATTGCCATTGCCGACCGATTGTTGAATCGTTGAATTCGTCCGTATCGGGCGGCGTTTCGATCGGAAATGTTTTGCCGCCGACATTCGGCTTTTTATAGCTCAAAACCGGTTCGCCGGTGCCGTCGCCGTCTTTGTCAACGCCGATCACCGGAAAATCGTTTTTCCACGTCATCGGCTGCAAATGAACGACGCGGCCGTACGCGCCGCGATCCTGAAAATGAATAAACCAATCTTCGCCGGTTTGTGTCTGCACCCACGCGCCCTGATGCGGGCCGTTGATCGCCGTAGTGCCTTGCGCAAGCACGATCTTTTCGTCATACGGCCCATAGATATTTTTTGAACGAAGAACAAGCTGCCAGCCGGTCGCAACGCCGCCGGCGGGCGCAAAAATGTAATAAAACCCGTTCCGTTTGTAAAATTTCGGCCCTTCGACGGTCGGATGCGCGTCGTGTCCGTCAAAAACCAACACGCCGTCATCGAGCAGGCGCGTACCGTCCGTGCTCATTTTCGAAACGATCAAAACCGTCTTGATTCCGGCGCGGCTGCCCGCAAACGCCGACACGAGATACGCCTTGCCGTCGTCGTCCCAGAGCGGACACGGATCAATCAAACCCTTGCCGGCTTTGACCAAAACAGGTTCAGACCACGCTTCGGCGGGATCTTTCGTTTTCGTCATATAAATGCCGAAATCGGGGTCTGGATAAAAAATGTAATATTCGCCGTCGTGAAAGCGGATCGCGGGAGCCCAAACGCCGCCGCCGTGTTGCGGTTTATCAAAAACATCAAGCCGTTTTTGCTTTTGGAAAACGTAATTTATCAGCCGCCAGTTGACGAGATCTTTCGAATGCAGGATCGGCAAACCCGGTACGGCGGTAAAGCTCGAAGCCGTCAGATAAAAATCGTCGCCGACGCGAATTGCGTCCGGATCAGAATAATCAGCGAAAAGAATCGGATTTTTATAGGTGCCGTCGCCGTTGTCAGATTTCCAGACCTTTGAAACCGTTTGCGCCGATAGATCGAGGGCGAATAAAATCAGGAGCGAAATTACAATAATACTCTGACGTTGCATAGAATTTTCAGGCGGGAAATTTTAGAACATCTTATAAATTGCCACTAGCTTCCGCCATTTGTATCTACACATCTTTGAAAACTTGTTTTCTTGGCGGCTGTGCCGCTTGATGTGCGGAAAGGCTATGCCTTTCCGGCAAGTTTTCCTTGATTTTCTGCGGCTACGCCGCCAAATTCGAGGCATAGCCTCGCCTGATTTAGGAGAAACCATTTCGGCGAGGCAGAGCCATCGCCGCACATCGGGCGGCAGAGCCGCAAAAACCAATTCTTTCGGACTTGTGTAAATGCTAATACTAAAGCTAGTGACAATTCATGGTTTAAGAGATTAAAAAAGCCTTATTTTCGCTTATTCGCGCCGCTCGTTTTCGCGTCGAAACCATTGCCGTCGGGAAAATTTTCTTCGACTTCGAGCCGTTGGGCAGCTTGCGTTTTGATCAGATGGTCGTGCATTGCTTCGCGGGCGGTTTGCGCGTTTCGTTCACGCATTGCGCGGTAAATATTGCGGTGCTGTTCCGCCGAATCCTTTAGATCTTTGGCGCGTTTGACGGTTTTGCTGCGGTATTCGAAAAGAATGGTCGCCACCATATTCATCAGCGCGGTCAGGATCCGATTGCCCGAAGCGGCCGCGATTATCTGGTGAAAGCGCATATCGTGAACGAGATATTGTTCCGGTTCATCGATCGAAGCATACATTCCGGCAACTTCTTCCGCCATCTGCGTCATTTGTTCGCTCGTCGCCCGTTCGGCGGCAAATGCGGCGATGCTCATCTCTAATGAAAGGCGTGCTTCGAACATTTCGTCTGATGTAAATCCGTGCAGCGCCGCCATCAGGCGAAGCGGACTGCTGTCAAGCGTCGGCGATTCTTCGGCTTCCGCCACAAAAGTTCCCGCGCCCTGCCGCGACTGCAAAATTCCGACCGTCGCCAGCGAACGAATTCCGGCGCGCAGAGTCGGGCGCGAAACGCCGAGCAGTTTTGCCAGATCGCGTTCCGGCGGCAGACGATCGCCCGCCGACAGTTCGCCGTTCTGAATCATTTCGCGAAGACGCGTGACAACTTCTTCAGCCGTCGTGCCGTTCTTCTCGGAAATAATGGAAGTAAATTTGTCGCTCGCCTCTGACATTTTTCTCTTGTATCAGTGATTATTAGTACTGTTTAGGACGTTGGCTTTTGGTCTTTGGTTTTTGGTCTTTTTAATGGAAACCCACTGATTTTCAATCAAGATTTCCGTAAAATAAGCGGATTAGTGAGAAATTCATCGCCAATTCGGCAATTTCTTCCAAAAACCAAAGACCAAAGACCTAAACAATTACGATTATTATGATTTACCAAACAATCGTGACTCAGTCTTATAGTAGCGATTTTCAATCGTTTTGTCGAAAAATCTTATGCAAAGCTATTTCTTCGGCGGCAACGTTTGGGCAAATATTTTTATCAGGATCAGCGAAAAGGTTTTGCCTTTCGAGTTAATGCGCTGGTGCGGCGTGCCGCGCGGAACAACGATCAAATCGCCTTTTTTGATCGTGAACGTCTGACCGCCGACGATCGTTTTGCTTTTCCACTCGCCGGGCGTTGCTTCACGCGGATTTTCGAGTTTTCCGCCGAGCGTGAGTTGCGCCGAACCTTCAAGAACATAAAAAACATCGTCCGCCGCATCGTGCACTTCCGCGTCCGCCGAATCTTTCCGCTCGTCGTGCTGAACCGCGACGCGCAGCTGCATTCCTTCGCCGCCGATCAGATCTTCAGCCTTGTTTTCGCCTTGCAGAGATTTTTCCAGATCAGCCACCGATTGCTTTGTTTTAACGATAAACGGGCGAATTGGTGTCGAAGGCTGTCGCGTTTGCGCCGGCGAAACGATTGAAAAAACGCCGATCAAAACCGCTAACAATATTATTCTTTTCATTATTTTTGCCTTTCAATAATCTAAATTAAACAAATCGTTAAGCAAGCGGTCTTTGACCGCGTCGTTCACTAATCCGGAAACTCGCGGTCAAAGACCGCTTTCTTAACGACAATAACTTTACTTTTTCTTTGCCTGATCAAGAAGCCACGCACTCAGTTCGCGCGCCGCCTGAAAATTTTGAAACAGACCGTTCATTTTGCGTCCGTCAACATATTCATTGTAAAGCCACGGATCGCCGAGCGCGAATACAGTTCCTTTGCCGTGTTTGACGACCGCCATGATCTTATCACCGTTCCAATCGAGAACTGAGTTTGCTTGACCCGAAAGTTTAAGCGTCGAGATTTCCTTTAAGTAAAGTTCACGCGCATTTTTGAAGATCAAATTCCCGTCCGGCACGTTTATTCGGCCTTGTTCGTATTGGTCGTTGACGACTTTGTTTTTGCTGTCCCGGTTGAATTCAATGCCGAATTGTTTGGCGAGCACATTCCAATGTTCAATCTCCGCGTTGCCGAAATCATTGCCCATCAAAACCAGCACGCCGCCTTTTTTGACCCAATCGGCGATATTTTTCGCATCTGCTTCGGAAATATAATTCGGTTTCGGAGTTTCTTTTTCCGTATCGGGGTCAACGATGATATAAATGCTCGCATTTTTTAAGTTTGCGGCCGTCGGCGCGCTTGAAAGCGTGCCGAGCGTTGCGCTGAAAGATTCAAACTGTTTACCCCACGTGTAATAACCGGGATGTCCCATCTCGTTCCATTTGTAATGCCAGACGGAACCGTCTTTGCGGACTTCGTGGTTAAAATGATCGTCGAGCAAAACGGTTTTCCCCGCGCCGACGCGCCCCGCCGCGAGCGATTCCATTTCGATCGCCACCATCACGGCCGGTGCCAAACCTTTGGCATCGTTGGTGCGGAGCTTTTCCGACATATAATAATCGAAACTGCCGTCGCGATAAGGATTTCCGCCTAAGCCCGAAACCGAAACCGTGCCCTCCCAATCGAGCGTTCCGTCCGAGCGTTCTTTGATGAATTCTTTTTTGATTCCGGCCCAGCCTTTATTTGCGGTCTGCAAATATTTGTCGGGCAAATTTCCCTGCCGCACGCCTTTCGCAATCGCATACACAAACATCGCCGCGCAGGAAGATTCGTGATAATTTTTCGGCTTGTTCGGCAGATCAATAATATCCCACCAAAGTCCGTCTTTGTCTTGATATTTCGTGATCGCTTCAGCCGTTCGGTTTAAGATCGCCACCAATTCGGCGCGGCGCGGGCTTGTTTTCGGAAAAGTATCCAAAACGTCAACCAGCGCAATCGCGTACCAACCCATCGCGCGTCCCCAAACGTGCGGGCTCAAACCCGTTTCCTTATTCGCCCATTTCTGCTCTTTTGATTCGTCCCAGCCGTGATAAAGCAAGCCGGTTTTTTTATCGCGCGCGTGATTTTCCATCCAGACAAATTGGTTGGCAATGTCGTTCCAATTATCTTCGCTGAACACAGATGAATATTCCGCGTAAAACGGTTCGCCCATATAAAGCCCGTCAAGCCACATCTGAAACGGATAGATCTTTTTATGCCAAAAACCGCCTTCCTTGGTGCGCGGATGCGTAAGAAGCTGCGAACGGATCAATTCAAGCGATTTTCTATATTTTTCGTCCGCAGTGACGC
>JANLTD010000001.1:0-2674 GCA_031362765.1 Acidobacteriota bacterium
TTTACAGCCCTTTAGTTTTCAACACCTGTGGAAAACTTTTAAGCAAAAGTTTAAATCATCTTACCAAAAACAATTGTTCAAATTGATAAAATACATTCTACAATTAATATTCTTCTGTGTCAAAATCGCTTTACAATTCAATCTGACCGAGAGTTGTCGCATTATGATACAAACTTTTAACAAACTCCGAATTAGCAATTAACCTATATCTTTAATAAAATAAATGCTTTACTGGTATTTCATTGAAAGGCACAGTTCTTGCTTGCATAGGGCGATAGCTTTAAGACAAACAGCATCATCCAACAAACAAAATTCATTGCTTAACATTTATTTCAGAACATAATAAAGAAGTAATTATTTGGAGAATATATTATTTATGAGAACCGTAAAACATTTTGAGAAAGGACTGACATACATTGCCGGCGGATTATTTAACGCCATTCGATCTGTCAACCAGTACAAACCGAACGCTTCATTCACGCCGAAATGGGCAGACAAACCAATTTTGAAATCCTGGGAGAAATCAAAACCGACGCTGGGTTTCCCGCGCACCACCGATTCGCTTTGTCCAAATTGTGTCATTGAGGCACGCGAAGAGATTTTAAGCGGCAAACGCGACGTTTCGACCTTGGTTAATGAAAAGGTGGGCGAAATTAAAGCCCAGATCATCGAACGTGACGGTCAGGTTTGGATGATCAAAGATTGCCCCGAACACGGACATTTTGAAGACCTGATGGCGATTGATTCGGAATTTCTGAAACATATCGAAACGCTCTTTCCGGGACGCGATATGCAATCGCACAATGACGAGAAATTGCATAATCACGGTTCGGCAACGATCAAATACGGACGCGGTGCAGTTTTAACGGTTGATTTAACGAATCGTTGCAATATGATGTGCGACCCTTGTTTTATGGATGCGAACCAGGTTGGTTTCGTTCACGAACTTTCGATGGAAGATGTTGCGGAAATTCTCGACAACGCGATCCAGATCAAACCGCGCCGGCAGATGTCGGTTCAATATTCAGGCGGCGAGCCGACGCTTTCGCCTTATTTTCTTGAAGCGGTTCGCTATGCGCGGAAAGTCGGTTACAACTCGGTCCAGGCCGCGACCAACGGAATCGAATTCGCCAAATCAAAAGAATTTTGCCGCGAAGCGGCCGAAGCCGGTTTGCGTTTCGTTTATCTCCAATTTGACGGTATCGGCAACGACGCTAACTCGCACCGCCAGATCGGCAATTTATTCGATGTCAAATTAAGAGCGATCAACAACCTGCACGAAGCCGGTGTTGATATTATTCTTGTCACGACATTGGTGAACGGTGTCAATAACGATCAGGTCGGAACGATCATTCGTTTCGCGTTGGAAAATCCGAAAAAGATCTCGTTCATCGCTTTCCAACCTGTGAGTTTCACGGGACGCGACGAACATATTACCGAGCAGCGTCGTCTGCAGCAGCGTTACACGCTTTCGCATTTAGCGATTGACGTGCAAAAACAGGTTGGAATTACCGAACCGACCCGCGATTGGTTCCCGCTTTCGTTGATGGGTGCTTTTGCTGATTTTGCTGATGTGGTTCATGGACCTGATGCCGAATGGGGACAAGTTTCCTGCGGCTGCCACCCGAACTGCGGCGTCGGCACGGCCGTCATGGTCAACAAAGAAACAAAAGAAATGGCGCCGGTTCCGCAATTCCTGAGCATTCAGGGATTGGTCACGGATATGAAACACATTACCGACACGAATCGCGGCAAATGGTTTTCAAATATTATGATGGGTTTGGCGCTGCTCAAAAACTACAATCCATACGGCGCGCCGAAGAGTTTGACGCTCGGCGGAATCTTGAAGAAATTCGATAAATCATTTGGTTTAAGCGGAAAAGATTACGGTAAGGTTGACGGAACGCGGACGATCGAAGACATCGAGAAACGTCGTCAAGACCCCTGGAACTTCCTGTTTATTGCGGGAATGTGGTTCCAGGATCTGTTCAACTACGATTTCCGACGTACCGAAATGTGTATCATTCCCTACGGTACACAGGAAGGCGAAATTTCGTTCTGCGCTTACAATACGGGTATCGGTTGGAGAAACATCATTGAACACATGCATCAAAATGCGACAGTTGCTCAATGGTATAAAGAACATGGTCGTCATGAAGTTTTCGCGAAAGGTAAAGAAGTTTCGCTCGATGATGCGACACATAATCTCAACCTGAATCAAGTTGACCTTTCGCGTCCGAACAAACCGGAAATGGAAGGACCGAAAACAGCTGCCGAAGAAATGCAGATGATGAAGAAACTCTATCAACAGATGGTTTTAGAGAAAAACAGCATCAAGGGCGAAAGTCTCGTCCAAATCGGCGGCATCAAACGCGAAAAGAAAGCCAAAGCCGAAGAAGCCAAAGCCTAATCCGGTTTGAGTCAAATAAATTAAATCGCGGGAAAGATTTTATCTATCATTCTCGCGATTTTTTATTTTGAACGCAGATCATCGAGAATCGCTTCCAAAACCATTAACTTTTCAACCGGAATATCCTTGCCCATTTCGCTGAACGATTTGGTCGCGCCGTATTTTCGCAAGCTGTTCAGCTCATGATTTTCGGGAATCCGCATTTGCGCGGAATAAATAACCAGGTGAGCATAAGTTTTGCGACATTTTGCGCTTCGCTCAGAG
>JANLTD010000007.1:0-2686 GCA_031362765.1 Acidobacteriota bacterium
GTCTGAGCAATTCGTTTGCCTCGGGCATATATTTTCCGCCCGCGAGAAATGATTGAAACGGGTCAAGATGAACGTAATATCCGGGGTGGGAAGATTTGCGCCCGCCCTTAGCGATATATGCACCGAAATTTGGCTTGTAAGGAGATTTATCGGTTGAAAAACGAACATCACGGTAGATTCGAAAGAGACATTCCTTTCCCTGCACGCCTTCAAGTGACGAATCAAATTTCGCGACCTCGCGGATCACGTCATCGAGATAGATCGTAAAATCGCTGACCGCGTCGACAAATCTCGGTTTGTTTTCGTTGAACCAATTGCGGTTGTTGTTGTGTTGCAAATCGACTAGAAATCGAAATGTTTTCTTGCTAATTGCCATAAGTCATCAGACGAAGCATGATGTGAAAAATGAGTTTAAGTCAAAAAGTCTTCCGGGAGCGCGATCAAAAACAGTAAGATGTCCGTTCCGGGAAAGGCTCAGACGCCGCGCGCCGCTTATGCAAATCCCTCGTCATGTCAATCTTCCATCAAATCCCAATAGTCCGCTTCGCTTCGATCTTTGGAGCATTTCGATACGAAACCGGCAAAAGAGAACAATTCGGCACATGCGGTAGCGGCAAAATCGCTAACCGCCGCTGACCGCTGTGAAAATACTGACTCTGGCATATTTCTCGACCATCGAATCCAGACCGTTCAACCGCCTGATATCCGTATCTTCGATGTAGATATTGATGTGTTTTCGGAGCGAACCTGTTTCGTCGATCAAACCAAACAGCAGTTGAGGGCATTCCGTAAAGATTTCGCGTAAAATTATTCCGACGCTTCGCGGCGAATTGACCTCGACCGACCAGTCAGTTTGCCCTCCGCCCAGTTTAGCGATATTCGAATGAACCCAAATTCTAACCATCGGAAAAGATCCTGACACACGAGATCCTCGGCAAGTGTTCGGCGACAGTCTCCCAATTATCGCCCTGATTGTCCGAAAAATATACCTTTCCGCCGGTCGTCCCAAACGCCAGATTTCCGCCGTCGGAATGGAACGAATCGCGTAAGACGCAATCGAAAACCCCGTGCTGCGGTAATCCGTCGGCGAGTGCTTCCCAGTTTTCGCCGGCATCGGTCGTTCGATAAACGCGCATTTTCTCGTCCGGGAAAAACCGTGTCGTGTCCGCTTTGATCGGAATGACGAATGCTGTCCGGGCGGCATTCATAACGCACGCGAACCCGAATGTCGAGGGAAGCTGCTGTTCGCCGACGCTCGCCCATGTTTGACCCGCATCATCGCTTCGATAAACGCCCCAGTGGTGCTGGAGCATCATCAAATTTGAATCGGTCGGATCAACGGCGATCTTATGAACGCATTGCCCGAATTCCGGCAGCGGATCGGGAAGGAAAGGGGCGGCGATTTTTTGGTTGCAAGCCGTCCATGTTTCGCCGGCATCGGTCGTTCGATAGACCCCGCCCGTCGAGACCGCGACGACCCATGTTTTTTCGGTCAGCGGCAAGATAGTGTGCAATCCAAGCCCGCCGTAGCCCGGCGCCCACTCAGACCGATGCGGATGATCCCAGAGCCCGCGGCATAAGTCCCAATTTTCCCCGGAGTCAGCGGACGTAAACAATGCTGCCGGTTGAACGCCGCATAACAAACGACCGTCGCGGCAGACAGCGATCTGCCAAACCTTTTCGAGAGCGGTCTCCGTATCCGCCGGAAATGCCAGCGGCTTCTCGATCGCGGTCCAGGTTTCGCCATCGTCATCACTGAAAGAAAGTCGGGTTCCGGTCCATTCTGTGAACGGCGCCGCCCATTTTCGATTCCCATCTCCCGTGATCGAGTAAATCATTTCGCCGGGAAATCTGACCAGGTCTATTTCCCAACTCCCGCGTTTCCGCACGGCCCGAAAAAGTCCCTTTAATGTCCCCAGGAAAATATGCATCGGATACCTCCTTAATTTTGGCTCCCTGGTTGAGAAAATCTCAAACTATGCCAATTATGCTATGTAAAACCGTTTCAACCATTGGTGTTTCGATCGCGGTCGAACCAGTATTCAAATCGGGGCTGTCGAAATTCATCTAAAATTCTGACGAAAAAGAACGCCCCAATCAATTTTACCTTCTGTTTCGCATTCGGTTCGGGTGTTTTTCAGGCGGGACCCGCGAAATAAAAATTGTCGAATCGCCTAAGTTTTAGGTAATCTCGACTAATATTGTACACCGCGGCGCGCGAAACTTTGCGGAATTCTTTTGGTACGCCCGGGTTCTAAAAATTCCGGATTAAATCTTCCATACTTGTCTCAACTTCCATCGTTCCTCATAAATCTGACAAAACCAATTATCGGATTCTTCCGTTTCGACGCTCGTGATGATTGATTGGGAGTCACCCAATACCGGCTTTCCCCCATTCCTGCGCCGGCTTTTCTGCGGCGGTCAGGAATCGCGATTCAATATACTCAACCGGCGTGCCTTTGCTTAATTTTGATTTTCAATTCCCTTTCAAATTTCACCGAATTTCTTCGGAGAATTGAATGGATTCCGGGTTATCCGACGCCGCAGCTAGATTATATACCAGATTTTTGCGAGGGCAACTGAATATTCGCAGTAGTGAATAAAAATCTCATTTTTGGAGAAATGGAGAATGCCGATTCGAGACTCACATTGACGATTAGGCGATAAACTAGTTGGTTCTTGATTT